>CAYVVX010000038.1:0-15372 GCA_964455315.1 uncultured Planctomycetales bacterium
CCGCCTTCCGCCTTCCGCCTTCCGCCTTCCGCCTTCCGCCTTCCGCCTTCCGCCATCAGTTCCGTCCGCTTGCATGAAGCAGCACTAAACAGAGTTGTTCAGTACATCAGCATTGCCATTTCCTGGAGGTGAGGCCATGCGGCATTCAATCGGACGATGGGCCGAGTTCATCGCCTGCACGGGCGCGGCCGTCGTGTTTGTCATTGCACCGATAACGCGCGCAGCGGAACCCCCTTCGCCTGCCGCACTGCTGGACCAGGCCGAGCGGGCTCGCTTGCAGCTTCGCTGGGAGGAGGCTTCTTCCCTCCTGCGGCAGGTGCTCGAGCACCGCGAGAGCGATCCCGCTCTGGCGGCGACCGCTCAGCTTCGCCTCGGGCTCTATGCCCTGGACCACTGGAAGTATCCGGATGCGGAGGCCGAGTTTCGCCGCGCTATCGATTCTGCTGGGGATTCGGCGGCATCACGCATGGCTCGCGTCCACCTTGTGGATGCGCTCCGTGGCCAGGAAAGGTTCGAGGAGGCCCAGCGGGCGGCACAGTCGTTGCTTGATGCCTCGTCCGAGTCGCCGGAGCTTGGCGCCTGGGCTCGCCTCAAAATGGGGCAGATCATCGTGGACCGGGGGATGCGCATCGGTGCCATCCCCATGTTCGAGGTCGTCGTGGCCCAGGCGGACGAGTTTCCGGCACCTGGGAACTGGGCCCGGGCCAGGCTCGCAGAAGTACTCGTGCAGGAGGCCCGCCGCGACGAGGGTATCGCTTTGGCGGAGCAGGTCATCGCTGACCACGCTCAGGGCAGGGCAACTGCCGAGCAGGCCGCGTGGGCGTGGTTCTGGAAAGGTGACGGGCTCAAGGTGGCCAAACAATACGACGAGGCCCGTTCCGCGTTCGCCTCGGTGACCGACTTGGCAGAGCCGTACCCCAAGCTTGCTTATCTGGCGAGAATTCATCTCGGCGATGCGTGCCGGTTCGGCGGCCCTGGCGTGCGTGAGCAGGCTTTGGCGGAGTACCGGCGGGCGCTGGAGATCGCCCAGGGTTCCCGGCTCGGTGAGGAGCGGGAGAATCGCGCCCTCATCGCGCTCGCGAAGGAAATGCGCCGCTTTGGAAACCGCGAAGGGGCCATCGCCTGGATGCGAAGTGGCATTGGCGATCCGTCCAAGCTGTCTGTCGCGGACGGCGAACTTGTCAAGAACATCATGGGATTCATGCGCCCGGGCGAAGCGGAATCGTGGGCGCGATACCTCGCTGCTCCGGTCGAAGAGCCTGATCCCACAGTCGCTTGGGTTGGAGAGGAGTTTGGTGTCATATCTCCCGGGGTGTTCGACAATGCTGGGTCGCCTCCCGCACACCAGCGGCTTTGGTTGGCTGATTGCTACCGCCAACAGGGAAGGCTTGAGGATGCCATCCGCATTTATGACGAAGTAATCAGCGAAACGTCGGACTACGGCGAGATTGCCTACGCCCAAGACGGCATAGCGAAGTCGGCGTATGCCGTGACCATCAATACATCCGATGCTGCGTTGCGAGGTCAGTGGAAGTTGGTCGCGTTAACGAGTGCAAAGCTGGCTGCGGAGGCTTGGAGCAGAGTAGTTGATCGTTCCACTGGCTGCGATTCCCACTCTCCATTGGAATCTGCTATCGACGTGTTATGGGATGTGGGATTGTACAACGATGCAATAAATCTTGCAGAAGGATTGGCGGCAGAATACCGCTTGATGGGCGATCCGCGAAAAACCGCGTTTGCCTCAATGAAGCTCTCCGAAGCCTATCTTGGGCAGTCCCGGAACAGCGAGGCTGCGGCGGTGGCACTGGCGTTGTGGGAGCGTTTCAGTGATTCACAGGACGTAATTGTTGCAGAACTCTGTGCTCGCTCTATGTTTATTGCCCATATTGCATACACCAATCTGGGAGAAGTGGAGACTGCATCTCTTGTTCTAAAGAAGCTCGATGCGTCTAGGCCGCTGAAATATTCATCGCACATCGAAAGGGCGAAGAGTCGTGGTGTTCATCAAGTAATCAGGAGGTAGCCGGTGTTTTCCAAAGAAACCGTTCAAGCAATTGCGTCATTTTTTGTGGTGTTACTTGTGCTTGTCGGGGTCGCAGTGGCTCGGTCGTCTGGTCAGGGGATGACCTCTATAGTATCGAAACGGGTGCCTTCTTCGGCGAGTGTTGTCGCTGATTCAGAATTGAGGCAAGTGGTTGGATATTGCCCGAGATGCTGTGAGGATTTGGGATTGTGCAATTCACTTGGCTGGCAGTCCTGTGGCGCAGTCGGCGGTGTATGTACTGAGCTGAACAAGGTGTGTAATGCCTGTGATGCCGCGGACAATGTCGATCTATGCGTCACATTCCATGCCGATCCTTTTGATGTGTGTACTCACAAGATTAATCCTTGTAACCCGCTACAGCCCATGTGGGTCTGCACCCAGAAAGTTGGCTCCTGTCCCTGCGATAGTACCGCAGGAACAGTTCCATGTGGCCAGTCAATTAGCTGCAATCCGGGCAGCGCTATCTGTCCGTAATTCCAGAGGTGAACTATGAGATTCGTAATTACATTCTTTGTATGTGTGGCAACCCAAGCAGCTTCGAGCGTGGCGTCCGAGGGCTTGGCTCCGCTATCGCCTCAGGAGTTAGCACAGCAGCTCCTAGGGGTGGAAGGGAAGATCCAGGATGTTGATGTAGCGTTTGCAAGTACCTCTCAGAGTTTTGTTGGGCCTGATGCAGGTATGTATACCAATCAAGTGCGGTGGGCTTTCCGTACGCCTTTCGGAAGTCGGTTCAGGCTTGAGCAATCAGCAGTGAAGCCGTGGGATCGCGGTGCAGAGCCCACCTTGGCGCAGGCTGGTACTGTTGCCTTCGATGGAACAGATTCATGGACGTCCTGGCAGTTCGGGACGACCTAGAGGATGCGCTAAATGCTTCTGCGGTGAACAACATCCTAAGCGGGCGTCAGCCGGGCGTGATGCTGGGGGAGGGATATATCGATTTGACGCTCTGGAGATATCGGGAGCCGCTGTCGACTACAATCCAGCGTGTTGATGGAGCAACTGTAGCTTCTGCTGAACTCGATGGTCGGCCCGTCTATCGACTGTTGCTTCCCTGGAATGGCAAGATGCGAGAGGAATCAATAGGCCCCGAGGCCGTCTATCTAGACCCTTCGCGCGGGTTTGCGGTGTTGCGAGTAGAGAAGCCTCCAGTCGAGTCTGGCACTGTGAGCAGCCTCATTAATGTCACTGGTCTCGCCGAGCCTGTGGCTGGTGTGTGGTTGCCAGTGAATGCAGTATGGGAGCACTGGGGTAACGGAGGCTTGGCGTCTTCTTGGCAATGCGCGGTTGAGAGTATAGCCGTCAATTCGGGTCTAGATGATCATGTGTTCACGATCGATTATGATGCTGGGTCTACAGTAAGCGATTTGCGATCCCGCATTACTTTTAGGATCGGCGTGGACTCAAAGCATGCAGACGAACAGATGGAAGCGCAGTCCAATGCTGCGCATGCTGCTGTAGGGAGCCTCGCCAAAGGTGGAGATGGCTATCTTCCGATCCTGCATGCAGAGTTTGTACCTGAGTCGAAAGCCATGCAAGCGACAGCTGGGCCAAGATCGGAGTTCGTAGAGCGACTTCTGGTTCCAGTGTTACTGGTTGGGGGTGTAACCGCAGCGGTGGTTGGATGTGTGGCGGTGAGGATTAGGCGCAAACGCCCATTGCTTTCAGGAATCTTTGGTGCACTTGGTCTCGCCGGCGTAGTAGTTGCAAGCACCGGCCTATACGGCAGGCTAGAGGGGTCTTTCGCGACTAAGGCCAATTCATTGAATGCAGGGACGAGTGACACATCGCGCGCCGTGTTCGACTGTGGTCGAACGGTTCTGGGGGTTTTGGCGAAATACTACAATACTGCCTGGAAGGCTGAGGATATAGTGGCTGCAACAGGTACAGAACCAGGTATGTCGTTGTTGCAGATTCGAGACGCTGCTCGTGCGATGGGCCTTGAGGCTCAAGGTGTGCGAGTGTCGTCGCCCAAGGAATTGCGGGAACTGCTCGCACCCCCGCAGTCCGCGCTGGTCTTGGCGACTTCCGTGGGCGAAAACGAGGAATACCAGGCGGGCCATTTCTTGTGTACGGTCGGTGCGAATGACCAGCACTTCGTGATGGTCGATCCGCCGCGTCCTGTGCACCTGATGACCATCGAGGATGCTGCCAAGGTGCTCTCCCGCGGCAAAGGTTACGCGGTGATGGTCCGTTCCAAGAACTGAGCCAGTCTTCCGCCGATCCCATTTTCGCGGCCGTCCGGATACTCCTGCTCCGGACGGCCGCGTTTCTTATTGCGAAGTCCCCCCCCAGCCGCTTTTTCCCCTTGGCGGCTTCGGCTATACTGCCGCCCCCGACAGGATTCCTCTGCGGAGAAAGGCACCGATGGACAGCTATTTCGAAGTGAGCGGCAGGACGGCGGCGATCACCGGCGGCGGCGGCGTGTTGTGCGGCGGGATGGCCAAATTCCTGGCCTCGCGCGGCATGCGCATGGCGGTCATGGACCTGAAGATGGAGGCCGCCGAGAAGGTGGTCAAGGAGATCACCCGCGAGGGCGGCACGGCGGTCGCGGTTGCGGCCAACGTGCTCCAGCGGCAGAGCATGGAGCTGGCGCTGATCCGGGCCGAGTCCCAGCTCGGGCCGATCGACATCCTCATCAACGGCGCCGGCGGCAACCATCCCGACGCGACCACGGGCCCGGACAAGAAGTTCTTCGACCTGCCCATCGAGGCCTTCGGGAAGGTCATGGATCTGAACATCCTCGGCACCGTGCTGCCGTCGATGATCTTCGGCAAGGCCATGGCGGCGCGCGGCGAGGGCATCATCCTCAACATCGCCAGCATGAACGCCTTCAAGCCGCTGACCAAGATTCCGGCGTACTCGGCGGCCAAGAGCGGGGTGAAGAACTTCACCGAGTGGCTGGCGGTGCACATGGCCCAGGAGTATTCGCCGAACATCCGGGTCAACGGTGTGGCCCCGGGCTTCATGCTCACCGAGCAGAACCGGTTCCTGCTGACCAGCAAGGAGACCGGCGAGTTGACCCCGCGGGCCAAGACCATCATCGCCCACACGCCGATGAACCGCTTTGGCACCGACGAGGATCTGTACGGCACCATCCTGTGGCTGCTGTCGCCGGCGTCGAAGTTCATCACCGGCATCACCGTGCCCGTGGACGGCGGATTCAGCGCGTTCGGGGGCGTGTGAGGGAAGTGAGAAAGCCGGAGAGCGACGCCTGCTACTCCCCGCCCATCGGCGCAGCCTGGATTCGATCGTACCTTGATGGAGGCCCGGCCGACCGCTCCCCCTCTTTCTTTTTCACTTCTCACCTTGCCGCAAGTTGAAAGGGTTTCCTCGCACCATGACCGACCCCCGCCAGCAGTTGTCCTTGTTCCGCCCCGAGCATGCATTCTTCGTCGGCATCGACTCCGACGGCTGCATCTTCGACACCATGGAGATCAAGCACAAGGAGTGTTTCATCCCCGCCATCGTGCAGCACTGGAAGCTTCAGTCGGTGTCCAGGTATGCCCGCGAGGCGGCTGAGTTCGTCAACCTCTATTCCAGGGATCGCGGGATCAACCGCTGGCCGGCGCTGATCCGGGTGCTGGATCTGCTGCGTGAGCGGGCCGAGGTGCTCGCCCGCGGCGCGAGCGTGCCGGAGGCGAAGCCGGTGCGTGAGTTCATCGCGTCCGGGGTTCCGCTGGACAACAGGAACCTCCAGGCGCTGATCGACAAGAGCGGCGATGCGGTGCTGCGGCAGGCGCTGGCGTGGAGCCTGGACGTCAACCGGCGGATCGAGGAGATGGTCGAGAACGTGCCGCCGTTCCCGTTCGTGCGCGCGTCGCTGGGCAAGCTTGCGGGCAAGGCCGACATGCTGGTGGTCAGCCAGACGCCGACCGAGGCGCTGTGCCGCGAATGGAAGGAGCACGATCTCGACGGGTTCGTCCGGCTGATCTGCGGCCAGGAGATGGGCACCAAGAGCGAGCACCTGCAAAAGGCGACGCAGGGGCGGTACGACGTGGACAAGGTGCTCATGATCGGCGACGCGCCCGGCGATCTGAAGGCCGCCCGGGCGGTCAACGCCCGCTTCTACCCGATCAACCCCGGCGGCGAGGAGGCGAGCTGGAAGCGGCTCCACGATGAAGCCCTGGAGCGGTTCCTGGCCGGCAGCTACGACAGCGCCTACGAGAGCGCGCTGATCGACGAGTTCCAGGCTCACCTGCCCGAAACGCCGCCGTGGAAGTGACGCGGCGACCGCCTGTAGGTCTATTCGGCTCTTTATGGTGGTATAGAATCCGGTCGCATCCGGGATTTGAAATCTGAGATTTCAGATTCGCCGCTCCATGATTCAGTTCCCTCCAACAAGAATGTGCGTGGTGGCCTCGCCGCGCTGGCCGTGGCGGTTGCAGGTCCACGCGGTGATCTTGTAGGAGCCCGGCGCCGCGAAGGTGTGGTTGACGGTCTCGCCGACGGCGAAGGCCGGCTCGATGGGATCGTCGTGCAGGGTCCAGATGGCCTTCATGGTGGTCCAGCGGTCGGTGCCCCAGTCGCGGGAGCGCAGGCCGGGCTCCTCGCCGCCGTTGTCGATGTCGGCCTTGAGCCGGACGGTGAGCGGGTTGCCGTCGCCGTCGTCGATGGGGCGGATGCGGATGGTCGGCGGCTGCCAGGAGCGTTCCTCGGCGGATCGCGGCGGCATGGGCGGCTCGACGGCGGGCCGACCTTCCCGGAACAGGCGGGCGGAACCGTCGTCGGCGATCACCACTGCTTCCTCGTACTTCTTCCATGCATCGCTGCCGTCGTCATAGATCAGGTCGAAGGGGATGTTCGCCTTGACGCACCGCTCGATCTGCAGCGCGGCCGGGTGCAGCACGTCGCGATAGGCGACGCCCTTCGGATTGGCCCGGTCGAGGTGGAACACCTGCGAGCCCCACAGGCAGTACGCCGCCAGCGGGTAGCCGTCGGGCAGGACGATCGCGGTCTTCGCCGTTTTGCGGAGCACGTCCAGCGGCGGGCGGGGATGCTTCGCGGCGTGGGCGCGAAGGTGCCGGGTGAGCTCGAGCTGCTCGGGATAGGGCATGTGGTGCAGCCGGTCGCTGGTCCAGAACCACACGTAGCGGGCCCCCATGTCGTAGGCGGCGGTCATGGCCAGCGGGGTGATGGACTGCTCGGCCTGTCCGTAGATCGCGGTACCCCAGTCGCCGCCGAAGGCGCGGCACGCGCCGCGGAACCAGGCGTAGCGGATCCTGAAGTTGTTCTCCGGCGTGTCCGGGATGAGCGCGTCGTACTCGGCGTTGATGACGTTCACATCGGCCAGGCTGGTGTAGCGGCCCTCGTGGACGGCACCGGCGACGCCGGCCTTGAGCTGGTAGTAGACCGACCACTCCTGCGTCTCCCAGGCGGGATAGTCGTTCTCCTCGATGATCAGCGATCCGAGCGGAAAGGCGTACTGCAGCATGCGATGGAGCTGGCGGCGGTCGTAGCGCTGCCGCTTGCCGGCCAGCGTGTCGCGGACGTGGGCCTCCAGCATGCGGGCGGCGCCTGCCGGTGAGCCGAGGGCATGGGCCACGTGGGGATATTCCTCGAAATGCCAGCCGAGATAGATGGCCGGCTCGTCCATGAACATGGTCACGCCTCGGAAGTTGGCCCGGTAGAAGATCTCGGGGTATTGCAGCTTGCCGGCCGGCTGGCGCAGGTAGAAGACGGGGCGGCGCCAGATCCACTGTTCCTGGTCGGGGTTGACCCAGAAGTAGTTGATCCCGGCGTCGATCATCTCGTCGTAGTCGGTTTGCGCGAAGGGGCGATACTTGTAGTCGTCGCCGGTCCAGACGCGCCGGCCGTCGACGTCGCGGACGTTGCGGCTGGTGCCGACGATCAGCTCGGGGTCGAGTTCGAGGCGCAGCGGGTTCTCGGGCAGCTTCGCATCGACCCGGCGGGTCTCGCGGATCTCCATCGGCTCGCCGAGGTAGTTGCCCTTGTCGGGGAAGAGCTTCTCCTTCACGTCGTCGGCGGCGAAGGAGGGGAAGAAGTTCGGCAGCAGGTCGAATTCGGTGGTGACCGCACCGCCGCGGACGGCGTTGACGTACTCGATGGGCGGCTGGTCGCCCTCCTGGTAGATGTAGCGGAGCACACGGGTCTTGCCGGTGCGGTCGGGGGTGAGGCGGGGGTCGTCGACCAGCACGGTGGCGATGAGGACGGTGCTGTCCGCCTTGGTGGCGCGGAGCTGGAGCCAGTAGGCATCGCCGCCGCCGGGGGCGGCGCCGGCTTCGATGCCCAGCAGGACAATCATGATTTCCCGCACCACCGCGGCCACGGGCCTGGCGTTGTACACGGCCGCCTGGCCGACGGACGAAGCAAAGTCGAGCATGGCTCACCTCCCGCGGGGGATTGTGGGGGGATGGCGGGAAGGAATCCAGCTTTGAGCGGGTGGGCTCGCGGCTTCCGGAGTTGGCTTCGATTGGGTTCGCTTTTGGGTTGGGTGAGGGCGGAAACCGCGTTTTCGGGGGTGGGAAGGGGGTTTTGGTGGGTTCGTTCGCGCGGAAAAAAAGTACGCAGTACGCAGTGGGCAGTAAGCAGTGAGGGCGGTCGGCTTTCTGGCCGGCGGGGAGGGCGGAGGGATTTGAACAGGAGGCAACGGAGGAAACGGAGTGCCGGGTTGGCTCTCTGTTCTCTCCGTTTGCTCCTGTTGGGCATCGGCTTTGGCGTTCGGGGCGCGGGCAATCGCGGCGCATGGGCGGTTTTCCTCCTTGCGAGGGGAACACGGCGGGGGTTCCGGGGAAGTGATGAGTTCCGAGTGATGCGTGGCGAGGTGTAGCGGCCGTGCGCCTGTGCCGGCAGTTCCCGGGAGCAGGCGCGAGGTGATTGGGGCCGCGAGTTGCGAACTGCTTACTGCGTGCTGTTCACCGCTGACTCCACCGGCGACTGCCTGGTGTTCTCTTGACGGAGGTCAGGGCGTGGGGGTATTCGTGGATGGAGCGGGTACAGGGGTTCAAGGAGGGGTGGTGGCGAACTTGGAGTCCATCCTCTATTCGCCGGGCAGGCCGCGGAAGGAAGCCAATGAGTAGTGCCTTCCTTTCATCCCTCTGCCTTTCGCTCAAAGATGACCCTCCCGCGTACTGCTTGATGTGAACAGGTCGAACAGGTTAGGCCCAGTCACCTCTTTCTTCTTTGTGCCACGAACTCCGACAAAATCGCCCATTGCCTTGCGACCCTCGCGCAGGCGTTTCACGGTCGCGTTGATGGCCGCAATAGAATTGTCGATTCCGATGAACCTCCTGCCCAAGAGGGCCGCGGCTTCTAGCGTCGTCCCCGACCCACAATAGCAATCCAGGACGAGATCCCCGGGATTAGTAGTAGCTGCGATCAGCCGTGAAACAAGTTCGAAGTTCTTCTCCGTTGGGTAGCCGGTGATGCGGACATTCTGATTGTGGGCGTCCCTGAATCCCATCCAAATGTCTTGTGCCGGAATTCCTTTGCTTTGGTCGAAGAAGACCTTGCGCCTCGGATTGCCGTTAGGCGACCAGTAGATCTCTCCAGCAGCGTCGAGAGCGTCGAGCTTGGAAGGTGGGTACTGCCAGTGCTTGCCCTTCGGCGGGAGTTTTCCTCGCCATCGCCGTCCGGTTTCCCCGCGTCGGATGCCTGGCGCGTGGACGGGCACTTTCTTGTAGCGCCGCCCCGAGGATTCGTCAACGCAAGGATACTCCTCCTCAATCTTCTCCTCTGTCCAAGGGTCGTACGGCCGGTTCCAAGTGTTTTCGGTCGTCTTGGAGTAGAACAGGATGTGGTCCGCGATATTGCCAAAACTGTTACGAGTGTAGTTTTTCGTATTGCATTTCTTCCGCGTGATGAAGTTGCGGAAGTTCTCTCGGCCAAAGACCTCATCCATGATGAGCTTGGTCTCAAAGACCATGTTCTGATCCAGGTGGACGAAGATCGATCCGTTGGTTGCGAGTAGATCGTGGAGGAGAATCAGTCTGTGACGCAGCGATTCGATATACTCCGCTCCCTCCAAGTGATCGTTGTAGGCATGGTTGGTATCTCGGTCTACAAATGCCATCGAGGTCGCGTATGGAGGATCGATGTAAACACTCTTGACGTGATGTCGAACTTCGGGCTGGCCTCTTAGCCAAAGAAGTGTCGTTAGGTTATCGCCCTGAAAAAGCTTCCCAGAGGAGCTAGATATGCTGATCTCCTCAGGTTCTGCCGCTTGAAGCGAGAGCACCTCGGAGGATGGCAGCTTGCCGGGGTATTCGAGCGTGTAGTTGAGCTTCTTGGGACGTCGCTTAGATGGAACTCCGGTCGCCATGTGTCAGGCCTCCAGCCACTCCGCGGTGATCCGCTCGGGCACCATCCGAAGCGTGACAACCCTGGTTCTTCCTTTGCCGGATTGCTCCAAGTGGTCGTAGTCGGACCACATAGATCCAAGCAGCAAACCGGGTCCGTCGTTTAGGAAAATGGTCTTTAGCTTCTTGAGGCCTCTCCTGGCGGCAAACTGCAGCAGTTCGGCGGCGCAGTCCCGATAGCCGCCGGTGCGATCGTCTTCCTGTGCCCCACCGCGATCACTGTCGTAACGAGCGAACCCGACTGCGAGAACCTCCGTTCCTCGTTTGATGACGAAATCTGCCGGACGATCTGGCTTGGGATAATCGGGCCAAAGAGTGCCGAGCAGCACATCCTTTCCCGCTCGTTCAGGGCCGATAACGGTGTACCCGGGGAGTTGTTTTCTGATGATGGAGAAGAACTTCTCCGTCAGGTCATAGCCCTTCTTGCCCCGATCCTTGTACTCCCACAGGACCGCGCACAGTGCTTCATCGGGAATGGGGCGGGAGAGAAACGCCTCTTGGACCTCGTGGATTGGTCGGAAACCTGCTCCAAACTGTGCGCAGATTGTCTTTACCTTCGACTTGTTTTTAAGCATTTCGACCGGGGTCGCAGGGCTGGCATACTTCCTGAACACTCTCGCCAGTTGGACGCGCATCCACGTTTCGGTCATTTCGCAGATGCTCATGAAGAGCGACTCAGACGATTCAGATTGCTTCAGTTTCTGGCCAAAGAGCACCAAGACTGGCTTGTACAGCTCGCACGCCTCTGGCAGGATGTCCGGATAGTACTCGCCGGTGGCGAGGGTAATCCAAGATGCACCATCGGCGCGATAGTCACCGAACCTTTTCCGGGAGGTCGCCGAACGAGGGTTGGCCATCGCAGCCTTTCCATGTCGGCCTTGCTTCCGATGAGACATATGAACTCCATTCATTTTCGGTATCGTACTCCGATCCGGTGGACCAACGCAACTGGGCTGCTCCGCACCGGGTCCTCCTTCGAAATCAGAGTCTTGCATGAGTTCGGCAGGATTGCGAACGACTGCCCCTACACCGGGGCCAGCACCTGGGCGGTGCGCGTAGGGATGTAGATCTGTGTGGACTGGGGGCGGTGGTCGCAGGCTGCTTTCTGCATCGGGTAGACCTCGCCGGTCTGGACGATGCCGTGGCCGCCGAACCAGAAGTCGTCGGTGTTGAGGATCAGCCTGTAGTCGCGGGCCCCGGGGGCGCCCGCTGGTTGCTGCATCTGGGGAGCAGAATGCCCGCGCTTGTGGCCGATCGGGCCTCTTGACCGGTTGCGCCGCGGTGGTTACGAACGCCGAACATCACAGGCGGCTGCATCGATCACAGGAGCGGATCATGTTATCGACGGATTGCGACCGATGGTGGTCACGGCGGCGCGTGCTCAAGGGGCTGGGTGCGGTGATCGCCGCGGGGAGCGGATGGGCCCGCCCGACGCGCGGGGACGAGCCGGCGCGGGAGGTTGTCCCGGCGGACGGCACGACCATCATCGACTTCGAGAAGAAGCTCAAGGCCATGCGCTTCGAGCACTACCGCCATCCCCCGGTGGACGTGCTGACCGAGGGCTTCCGGCCGGTCGGCGGGAGCGTCGCGGACTTCTGCACCGCCCACCTGGACGGCCGGGACCACTTCTTCTACATCGAGCGGCGCCTGCAGGAGGGCACGCCGTTTTTTCCCGGTCATGAGATCTACTTCGGTCATGCCTCCACCGCGAACCTGCTGGACTGGGAGGTGCACGATCCGGTGCTGCTGGTGCGGCCGGGCACGTGGGAGGAGGGGCACGTGTGGGCCCCGTTCATCCTGCCGGTGGGCGGGGAGTTCGTGATGTGCTACACGGGCCTGAACCGTCACCTGTCGCAGGACCTGGGGCTGGCTTCGAGCACGGACCTGTTCAAATGGCGGCGGTGGGGGTCGAATCCGATCTCGCCCTGCCGGGCGGCGCCGTGGGCGGCGTGGTGGGAGGAGGACATCTGCAGTTGCCGCGACCCACACATGCTGCATCACGAGGGGCGCGTGTACCTGGCGTACACGGCCAACACCCGCGCGGGGGCGTCGTGCCTGGCGCTGGCCAGCAGCGCGGACCTGCGCGGGTGGCGGGATCACGGTCCGATCCTGACCGGGGCGAGCTCGGGCTACGAGCCGCGGCTGTGGGGCGGGCACACGCAGGGCAGCCTGGAGTCGTGCAACCTGTCCTTTCGCGCGGGCCGATGGCGGCTGATCTTCAACGGGTCGCTGGGGGCGGCGGGGTGCGGCAACTGGATCGTCGAGAGCGACCGCATCGACGCGTTCTCGATGGACGGGCTGCGGAAGTTCTCCGATTCGGCGTGCGTCGAGGCGGTCCGCGACGACGGCGGGCGGTCGCTGCTGGCCGGGCTGGCCGGCGGGCGCATTCGCTTCCTGGAGGTGGACTGGTCGGCGGCGAGGCCTGAGGGCCGGTGGATCGGCGATCGCGACGCACTCGCGGCCTGGCGTCAGCGCGGCCGGCCGGCGGTGGGGCTGTGAGGATGGGTGCGGCAGGTCAAGCGGTCGGAGGTGGTGGGGAGACGGCGGACATGGGACCGGGCATGGATCATCGGAAACCGGAGGGCAGGACGTCTGCCTTTCCTCTCGCGGCGAGAGAGAAATCAGTGGTGACCTGCCCTTATATCCCGGTCGCCGGGCTCATGAGCCCGGCGGAAACCGCTCTTCCAGCAGCGGGTCGTGGTTGGGCAGGATGACGTCGGCCTTGTCGCGGCAGCGGGCCATGCCCTCGAGCACCTCCACCAGGCTCGAGCAGACGCCGATGGGCAGATCCTCCTCGATGTGGCGGTAGAAGATGCACAGGTCGGATGCCAGGCAGGTCCGCGGCGAGAGCTTCGTCTCCAGCAGCACGGATTGCAGGCCCGGGGTGTGCCCCCCGTTCCAGAACACGCTCAGCCCGGGCAGGATCTCCGCCTCGCCGTCGATGATCTCCAGGCGCGGCTTCAGGTCGCCGTCCAGCCTGGCCACGATCTCCGGCAGGTACGCCCCGGTCAGCCACGGGTGCGGAGGCCGCACCGCCGTCTCGTACTCTCTTTTCTGGAGGTACAGGCGGGCATTGGGGAACAGGTCGACGGTATCGGACAGGTGATCGAAATGCAGGTGGCTGACGATGATGTGCTCGATGGACTCCGGCTCGACCCCGAGCTGCCGCAGGCGGGCCCGCGGGCGCCATTCCGGCTTCTGAACCAGCGTCGGCATGATCGGCAGGCCCTGCTCGATATTGAAGCCGACGTCCTTGAGGATGCGCGTCCCGGCCCCCTCGATCAGCCAGAAGTAGAAAAAGGTGCTGTAGGTGCGGTCCCAGTCGCGCAGGTAGAACATCTTGGGACCCTGCTCGGTGTGGCACTCGGCGATCTTGATCGGCTGAATGCTGTACATCAGCTCACGACCGAGAGGATCTCGGGGAAATGCCGGGTGACGTAGCCGAGCACGTCGCGGACGCTGATGATGCCGACCGCCTTCTCGTCGCGCTCGATGGGAATGTGGCGGAAGTCCCCGACAGCCATGCCGTTGAGGGCGAAGGCGATGGTGGCTTCCGCGGTCAGCGTCTCGGGCGCGGGGGTCATGAAGTGGCGGATGGGCTGGTTGCCCAGTTCACCGAGGCGGTCGCCGACCTTGATCAGCGCGTCGCGCTCGCTGAAGATGCCGATCAGGGCATCACACCAGACCACCAGCACGCAGCCGATGTTCTTCGACGCCAGCAGTTCGATCACGTTGCGCAACGGTTCCGTCGGCGGCACCGACACCGGCGAGACCGGCCGGAGCACGGCCAGCGTGTCGGTCTCGATGGAGGCTTCGATGCGGCTCTTCGGTTCGGTGGGAATGACCCCGTCGAGCGGCTCGAAACAGCCGGCGCAGGTGTCCTCGCCCAACGGATTCGCGTGTCCACAGTACGGGCATTCCATGGTCAGGCACCCCATGGATAAGGGATTGATCGACATGACTTACACATCCGTCCAGATCGTGGAGCAGGCGGAGGAATCCGTCGGTTCACGCGCGCCTCGTTCCGGGGCGGCCGGCGTGCAGAAGTACTTCCGCCTTGACTCGCTAAACCCGCGCCCCTCTGGAGGCGGGGGTTGATGACAGGGTTCTGTAGCGCGGCGTCGGCCCCGGTTCGGGCGCCGGCGGGCGCGAATCAGTTTACCGTCCAGGTGTCGCCTTCGTCGAACAGGTCTTCCAGCCTGCCTTCGCCCTTCTTGCCGGTGGCCCTGGTGATCTGCTCGTGGGCCAGCACCTCGTAGCAGGGGGCGTCGACGGCCCGGAGCACGCCCATCGGCTCGGGATACTCGGGATGCCTCATGCGGCTCAGCAGGTACGCCAGGGTGGGCTCGGGAGCCTGCTCGTCGTGCCAGAGCAGGTCATCCTCGGTGATGCCGCTGCCCAGCGTGACCACTTCGACATGCACGCCATTGAGACGGATGCCGCGGTCGCGATTCTTGCCGAAAATCATCGGTTTGCCATGCTCGAGATACAGCACGTTGTCGGGGCGCAGATCCTTGTCCGAGGCGTACTCGAAGGCCATGTGGTTGAACACGTTGCAGTCCTGGTAGATCTCGACAAAGGAGGTGCCCTTGTGCCGGGCGGCCCGTTCGAGTGTCTCGGCCAGGTGCTTGACGTCCACGTCCAGGGTCCGGGCGACAAAGCTGGCCTCCGCGCCGATGGCCACGGAGAGCGGGCGGAGCGGGTTGTCGATCGAACCCATCGGCGAGCTCTTGGTGCTCTTGCCCAGTTCGGAGGTGGGCGAGTACTGCCCCTTGGTCAGCCCGTAGATGCGGTTGTTGAACAGCAGGATGTTGACATCCATGTTGCGGCGGATGATGTGCAGGAGGTGGTTGCCTCCGATGCTCAGTCCGTCGCCGTCGCCGGTCACGATCCACACCGACAGCTCGGGGTGGGTGACTTTCACGCCGCTGGCGAAGCCGGGGGCCCGGCCGTGGATGGTGTGGAAGCCGTAGGTGTTCATGTAGTAGGGGAAGCGGCTGGAGCAGCCGATCC
>CAYVVX010000039.1:0-3427 GCA_964455315.1 uncultured Planctomycetales bacterium
GCAACGGGAAAGAAGGGACAACCATGAGGACGTACACGCGATTGCTTTCCACGACGCTGGCAGGACTCCTCGCGACGACCGGCGTCGCGCGGGGTGTTGAGGTGGTCGCCAGGACCGGGGATCTGGCCACCGGTTCAACGTCAACGGCCACCTTCAGTTCATTCGTCGGCAGCCCGTCGATCAATGCAAGCGGCACCACGGCGTTTATCGCCAACATCTTCGGCAGCGGCGTCAGCGGCGCCAACAACAGCGGCATGTGGACCGGCACGCCCGCCGGCGTGAGCATGGCCGTCCGCGAGGGCGCAGCGGCTCCGGGCATCAGCAGCGGCGCCGTCTTCGCCAGCTTCAGCGATCCGATCATCGCCTCGACCGGCAGCCTGGGCTTCTTCGGCTACCTGCGGCTCAACACCGGCGGCGTCACCAGCGGCAATGACAGCGGCATCTGGGCGGGGGCTCCCGGCAGTATCCAGATGGTCGCCCGCGAGGCCGACCAGGCCCCGGGCATGGCCTCCGGCGTGTACTTCCAGCTCTTCGGCGACGTGGTCGTCAACGGCAGCGGGCAGGTCGCCTTCTGGTCCAGTCTCGCCGGCAACATCTCCGGCACCGATGACAGCGCAATGTGGGTGGGCAGCTCCGCGGCGAACCTGACCACGGTGGCCATGGAAGGCGCCCAGGCCGCCGGATGTTCCGCCGGCGTGACCTACTACAGCTTCAATCCCGATGTCGTTCTGAATGACTCGGGACAGATCGCATTCATGGGCGGCGTCAAGGGAACCGGCGTGACCACGGCCAATGACATCGCGCTGTGGGTAGGTGCTCCGGGCAGCCTGGCCCTGGCCGCCCGCGAGGGCAACTCCGCCCCCGGCGCCGGCAGTGGCGCGCTGTTCACCGGGCTGTGGGACATCGACCTGAACGATGACGGGAAGGTCGCCTTTACCGCACGCCTGACCGGCAGCGGCGTGACCGGCTCGAATGACGAGGGTATCTGGGCGGGCGCCCCCGGCGCACTGAGCCTGGTGGCCCGCACCGGCAGTTCCGTCCCCGGCGTCAGCGGCGCAGTGTTCACCGATCTGTACGCACCCTCCATCAACGCGGACGGCACGGTGGTCTTCCAGGCCCAGTTCAGCGGCTCCGGCATCACCTCCGCCAACGACGAGGCCTTGTTTGTCGGCACCCCGGGCAGCCTGGCCCTGGCCGCCCGCAAGGGCGATCAGGCTCCCGGCCTGGCCTCCGGCGTGAAACTCGGGGGCTTCCTCAACGGGCCGGTGCTCAACGGCAACGGCCAGACCGTGTTCCTGACCACCCTGACCGGCACCGGTGTAACCACCTCCAATGACACCGCAGTCTTCGCCACCACGCAGGCGGGGGCACTTACCCTGGTGGTCCGCGAGGGCGACACCATTCAGGTCGGCCCGTCCGACGATCGGGTGGTCTACGCACTGAGCATGCCGACGTTCGGCACCGGCGGCGAAGACGGTCGCGGGCGCCCGATGAACGATGCCGGCGCGGTGGTGCTGCGGGTCCAGTTCACCGGCAACACCCACGG
Organism: uncultured Planctomycetales bacterium; assembly: GCA_964455315.1. Lineage (GTDB taxonomy): Bacteria > Planctomycetota > Phycisphaerae > UBA1845 > PWPN01 > CAYVVX01. The sequence goes on from CAYVVX010000039.1 coordinate 1,547, forward strand.
CATCCTCCGCATCGCGGTCGGCGGCGGGTCCGCCCCCTCCGATGGTGACGGCGACGGCATCGCCGACAGCAGCGACAATTGCCCGACCGTCTCCAACGCCAACCAGGCCGATGCCGACGGTGACGGCAAGGGCGACGTGTGCGACAACTGCCCGACGACGGCCAACGCCAACCAGGCGGACGCGGACGGCGACGGCAAGGGCGATGTATGCGACAACTGCCCTGCGAACTCCAACGCCAACCAGGCCGATGCCGACGGCGATGACGTCGGTGACACCTGCGATGCCTGCGCCGACACCGTGCCCGGCGCAACGGTCGATGTCGCCGGCTGCCCGCCCATGATCCACGGCGACTTCAACCGCGACGGCGACATCGATCACGACGACGCCATGGGCTTCAGTGCCTGCATGAGCGGTGCCGGCGTGGCCCAGAACGACCCGAACTGCTCAATGGCCAGGATGGACGGCGACAGCGACGTGGACCAGGCCGACTTCGGACTCTTCCAGCGCTGCATCAGCGGCGAGAACGAGCCGGTCGCGCCCGGTTGCATGTAACCTGCTCATGTCAGCGCGTCGGGATTCCGACGCCATGAAGCTCAACAGAAAGCCCCCGATACCGCGGTTGGTATCGGGGGCTTTCGTTCATCTCGAACAGCAGTCGTTTTACTGCGCCGGGGCAATCACGCCTCACGCGCGGGAATCGCGAGTCACTCCGGCTGCTCCTGGGCTGCCGTGCGAACCTCGCCGGTCGGACCCGAGAGCATCTCCATACCCTCCAGGGCCAGGGCGTTGTTGGGATCGAGCTCGCCGGCCCTGCGGAAGGAATCCATGGCCAGCGCCTGGTTGTTGGCCATCAGGTACATCTTGCCCATGGCCGCGTAAGCCTGCGCGGAATTGGGATCGGCCGCCAGGGCCAGCTTGTACTTGCGCAGGGCGTTGTCGAAGTCGCCGCGCTCGCGGTACTCGTTGCCGGCGAAGATGTTCAGGTCGACGGCGGCCCCGCGGTTGATGTACGAGGAATGCTCCGCTTTGGCCAGGGCCAGGTCGTACTTGCCGCGCAGCTCCAGGGTCTCGTTCTGAGCGTCAATGGCGGCCAGATAGTTGGGAGCGCTCTTGATCGCCTGGGTGAAATAGAGATTGGCCACGTCCAGCTCGCGCTTGGCGGCGGCCACGTCTCCATCGTCGAACTTGCGTTCGGCCATGGCCCGGTAGTTGAGGCCCATGTAGTAGTTGCAGACCGGCTCGCTCCGGGAGAGCTCGATGGCATGGCGCAGAGTGGCCATGGACTCGATGTACTGCCGATTGCGGTACAACTCGATCCCGGTGGTGCGTATATCTTTGACGTCGGGGGTGCAGCCGGTCAGCAGTCCGCCGAACGCGAACAGCACGGCGAGGCAAATGCCTCCAGCAGGTCGGAAAAGGCCGCGAGCCTCCATGTGCGTAACCTCCATGACGGGCGGGGACATCCTTGCGCCGGAATCCTATCCCCACACCAGCGGGATATCAAGATGTTATCGGCATAGAATGGCGATATGGCGGAGTCGGAACCGGAACGGAGCGACGGATTCACGGCAGTGAGGCGAAGGTTCGCGCTGCTGTTGCATTCCTTATCGGACGGCGACCACCTCGACCTCATGATCGACCTGGGCGGCGCCCTGGCGACCTGGCAACTGGCCGTCGAGCCGGCGCCCTGGGACGGCGGGTGTCGGACTTTCGTCGCCCGGCGGCTCCCCGACCATCGCCGCACTTACCTGGACTACGAAGGCCCCGTGTCCGGCGACCGCGGGAAGGTGCGCAGGGTCGAACAGGGCACCTGCCGGCTTTGGGAGATGACCCCGGACCGATGGCTGGCGGAGTTTGACGGGAATCGGCTGGTCGGCACA
>CAYVVX010000039.1:3437-6214 GCA_964455315.1 uncultured Planctomycetales bacterium
CACATTCGCGTTGATCCAGGAGCCGTCCGACCCCCGCCGATGGCGGTTTCAGCGCGTGTCCGGCTGAGCCGGCAGCCGCTCGAAGGTCGCCACCACCGCGCCGGGCTCGAAGCGGACGTCGCGGACCAGGAACGGAACCGACCCGTTCCACCACACCCAGGCATTCGGAAACACCGCCCCTTCCGGCAGGTTCGCCAGCCGCGGAAGAGGCGTATCGGAGCGCTGGTGCTTCAACTTCTCCCCGGCCGGCCACCCTGATCGGTCCGCCTTCACCAGGGCGTCACGAACCCATTCCTCGGGCACGGGCAGAGCTCCGGCATCCACGCCGACCAGCCGGACGGAGATGCCCCCCGGCGCCGGCTGCAGGCTCAACCGCGCGCTGATCACGCTGGAGAACCCGTCGCCCGTCCAGGTGACCGCCAGAGTTACGCCCTGTTCATCGAAGCGGAGGAAGGGATCGCTCAGTTCCGGCGGCAGCCATTCGCGCGAGAGCGGCCAGATGTCCTCGCGCACCGCCAGCCAGGCGTTGACCTGGTCCTGGGTGAGCCGGTACTCGAAGGGGCGATCCATGGCCACCAGCATGTCGCTGAATCGCTGCGAGGCGAAGCTCAGATCATCTTTGACCCGCTGGTCCCCCGGGGCAATGGCCATGGGGCGATACCACGCCGGAACCCGCTGGAACATCATCCACAGCGTGATCGCCACGGCCATGCCCAGCACAGGGAGCCCGATCAGCAGCCACCGCCATCGCCGATGCAGCCTCATGCCGACGGCGTACCGGCGACGACAATGACTGTCAAGGAGGACCAAGCCAGCGCGGAGTACGACCGGTGGGGCTTGTCCTGTCAGGCGGTGTCGGCTAACCTGCGGACAGGCCGGAACAACTCCACCACCGATGCCCCGTCAGGAGGTTCGCATGCGTTCACAAGTTCATGGTTCGGGAAAACTGTCCTGGCGCGGCTGGCTGGTCATGGGGCTGATGATCGCCGGCAGCGGCGTGGCCACGGGATTGACCTGCGACCTGTACGGCTACGGCAACATCGAGGATGACTTCAGCATCGAGGTCGATGACGACGAGATCGACATCAACTTCAAGCCGATCGTCGCGGTCGAGCCCGCCGGGGAAGTCGCCCTGCCATCCTGACCGGACGATCCGACCCCAGGCGCCCTGAGCCGGAACACGCTCCGGCGAAACCCCGCGCCGGCAGCGATCAACCCATGGCGTTGAGCTTCCGGTTCGGGTCGTCGGCCACGTTGATCCAGATATGCACGTGCGGTGAGCCGCGGAAGTACCACACGAAGGACGGGCCTTCCAGCCGCCAGTTGTCCCACACCTTGTCGTCGCCGATGTCGCCCTCGCGATAAAACGCCAGGCTGCATGCGTCCAGGCCGCCCTGCCGCTTCAGGCAGGAGACCACTTCCGAGCGATCCTCATCGCGGTAGGGCTCGACCAGCGCGGAGAGCACCTTTTCGATATGACCGCGCTGATCGGGGCTCATCTCCCTGACCGGCAGCCCGGGAAACGCGCCGCCGGGGCCGCGGAAACCCACCTCGGCCTCGCCCGGCGCGTCCTTGACCAGGGCCCGCTCGCGCTGCCCGCCGTCGAGCATGTCCGCGACCTTGTTGGCCAGCAGGGCCTGCGGCCAGAAGATGTTGCCGGGGTGGTCGGCCGCTTCGTTAAAGCTCTCGCTCTGGTGGCCGTGGAATATCGGCCCTCCGAAAGCCACCCGACCCTCGCTGTTGCCGTCGGCGCGGATGGTCAGGTGCCGGCCGGTCATGACGAACTGGAACCGGTCTCCGCCGGGGGTGCCGAAGATGGCGATGTTCTGCCCGGCGCCGAACTCGCGCCCGCCGGTGTCGTCCTTGAGCTGCTTGAGCATCTTCTTGTGCCAGTCGGCATTGAACAAACTCTTGAAGATGTCCGCGATGATGCCGCGCTGGCGATCAGTGTAGAACTCGTCGTCGATCGCAGGGGCGGTGACATGCCAGTTGTTGGAAACATGCGTCCGCAGCAGACCGCGCTCGGGATGCATGTAATCCCAGGCGAAGCAGATTTCCTTCTTCTGAACCTCGGTCAGCGTGTCGAACAGTGCCTTCACGCCGGTTTCGGCGACCGACTTTGACGAAGGGCCCGCGGTCTCGGCCGGTCGCGACGCCGCCGCTTCCGCCGCCGAAACGCCCCAGGCCCGCGAAGCCACCGGCCCGGCCGCAAACGCCGCCGCCGACATCCCCGCCTGGCGCAGGAACATGCGGCGATTGAACCCGGCCGCCGCGGCGGCTGACGACTCGTGATGCTGCGAATGCTCTGACATGGCCCGGCCCTCATGCGGAAATGGAAGCGGTTCCGATCCGTATAGCATAGGGGCGAGGGGGCCGGCGGGGCAATGGAGAACGAGCTCCGGGGGCGCCAGGGTAGCGTCGCCGGGCGGAGCGAGGTTCCTTGAGCGGGCCATGCGTGTTTGTGTAAGATCGCTCCCCCGGACACGGGCGCCGCACGGTCGGGCCGGCGGCGCCACCAAGGCCTGGCGACCACGCTATTGCGATGAAGATCATGACCCGCTGCGACTGGGCGAAGACGGAGCTGTCCATCCCCTACCACGACACCGAGTGGGGCGTGCCGGTGCATGATGACCGGCTGCTGTTCGAGTTCCTTATTCTCGAAGGAGCCCAGGCGGGGTTGAGCTGGGAGACCATTCTTCGCAAGCGGGAGCGCTATCGCGTGGTGTTCGATGGCTTCGACGCCGCGAAGATCGCCCGCTACGACGCCCGAAAGACCC
>CAYVVX010000039.1:6224-6512 GCA_964455315.1 uncultured Planctomycetales bacterium
GCGCTGCTCGCCGACCCGGGCATCATCCGCAACCGGCTGAAGGTCCGGGCGGCCGTCACCAACGCCCGGGCCTTCCTGGAGGTTTGCACGGCCATCGGAAGCTTCGACGACTACATCTGGGCGTTCGTGGAAGGCAAACCGATCGTGAACCGCTGGAAACGGCTCGATCAGGTGCCGGCGCGCACGGATGTGTCCGACGCCATGAGCAAGGATCTCAAGCGCCGCGGCTTCACCTTCGTCGGCTCGACCATCTGCTACGCCTTCATGCAGGCCGTGGGCATGGTCAAC
>CAYVVX010000039.1:6522-9477 GCA_964455315.1 uncultured Planctomycetales bacterium
AGCGACACTCGACGCGTCTATCCACCAGGCGGAATTCCGTCCCCCTACGGGACGGACGCGCGTTCGGCCGGTATGGACAACGCCGTGATACAGGCAAATCCAACGGCGACTGGCGTTCCTAACTCATGACGAACAATGGATTAATGAATTAATAAACAGGTGCTTTAGTGGCCAGAAAAGAGTATCAGGTTTTGTGTGATATCCAGAGATTTTCCTTGCCCTCTGTTGAGTTCCGGTTAGGATAAAACCCATCAATCTGATTGATATCGGAGATCAGATTCGCTTTTCCTCAGATCGCCTCAGGTCATGAGGCAACGTCGCCCCCCCGGTGGAGAGGATCGGAAGGGGCACGAAAATCGGTGGCTTTCGACAGGCCGGCCCAACGGTTCAAGCGTGCCGCATTGCCGGGCTTCATGTTCTCGGAACATGCGGTCTTGCGCTTGCTCCGTCCAACCTGGGCGGGTTCGGCCGACGTCGGACGTGGAGGGAGAACAAACAGGCCACCTGCCGCACCTCTCCACAGGCGAGCAAGCAGCTTACGTCCGGTCGCGGTTCCTGCCTGATGCGGACGAGCCTTGATCCCTGTTTGGAGGATCAGCGGCGGTCCAGCGCTAATGACATCAGACGCCCGTCTCGTGAAGTACCGTTCCGGTGCCTCAGCAACGCCGGAAGGGTACGCGACGGTGTGTTTTTTGTACCGAGGGGAATGTCCCAGCGTGGGATACCCTGAAAGAGGAGTTCAGTTTCGAAAGTCCTAGAGGAGGTCTGATCATGAGAAGAATTGGAGCAGCAGCGACCGCCATGGTGCTGGCCGCGGTAGGTCCGGCGTCGGCGGTGACGTTCACCGAGTCGTTCTCGTCCGGCTGGTTCGGCAGCCCGGACACCGCCGGGGCGTCGTTCTCACTGGAAGGCGTGCTGGGCGCCACCGGGGCGGCGACCCTGGACGTGAAGGATTTCGCGGCGGCCGACGCCAAGCTGGGCGCCCCCGGCGGCAGCCCTTCCGGCGGGTTCTACTACGAGAAGGGCGTATCCGGCAACGGCGCCCAGTGGGACGCCGGCGACAACCAGATGGTCTACCTCGACTATCATATGCCGGTGCCCAACGGGGTGTACACCTTCAATGTCGGCATGGATGCCCAGATCAACTGGTCCAACCAGGATCAGCCCTGGGGCCGCGGCTACGAGTTCTACATCGGCGACGCCTCGTCGCTGGCCTACGGCACCCAGACACCTCACAACGCCCCCACCGGCCCCTGGCAGGGCAAGAACTGGAACGGCGGCGCCAACACCCAGGGCACCACGCTCATCCCCGGCGCAGCCAACGGCACCTACTACAACGGCGCCGATGAGAACGACGTTCAGAATCCCAACCTGAACGGCAACTGGAAGATCTGGTCGCTGTCGGCCAAGCGCGACGGCTCCACCACCATCAACGTGACCACCGGCGAGGTGATCCTGCGCATCGCCCTGCGGCTCAAGAACGCGAACCAGAGCTCGCCCAAGTTCAGCAGTTGGGCCTTCGACAACCTGAATGTGTCGCTGGTGCCGGAGCCGGCCAGTGCCGGGCTGCTGGCCCTCGGCCTGCTGCCCTTGCTGAGGCGGCGCAGGCGCAGCGTCTGAGGCATCCAGCCTAAAGACGAGAGGGAAGTGATCCCTCGTCTGCAACTTCCAACGCCTGTGCTATCAGAAGGATCCGGGTGCATCGACGATGCGTCCGGATCCTTCGTCGTTTACGAGCCGGGTTCGGACGGACGCGAACCGGCGCCGGGATGCCGGGCCATGAAGACCTGGTCGGCGAGAACCTGTTCCCATGCGGCTTCGGTCCCGTCAGGCCAGCGGACGCGAACGGAATCCGCCCGGACCGCGGAGCCGAGCCCGAAGTGAAGCCGGGGATCGGACGCGCAGGCGTAACTGTAGTTCACGATCAGGTCGCGCCGGCGGGTGACACCGCCCACGGTGACGAACACCTTCGCTCCGATCGCGTCGCGCCGGCCGGCGGCATCGAGGCATTTCACCATCAACCAGTGATGACCGCCCGGGGCATCGTTGCGGAGCAGTCGCCCGGGCCCGTTGTTGGCCGAGACCAGCACGTCCATGTCGCCGTCGTTGTCGTAATCGCCCACCGCCACCCCGCGCGACACATCCAGGGCCTTCAGCGCCGACCCCATGCGCTCGCTCAGATCGGTGAACTTCATGCTCCCGGCCGACCACTGCAACACCTGGTCGTACTCGGCCATGGGCAGCGCCGGATCAGGAGGCGGGCCGCCCGGCCTGCTGACGCCGCCGTTGGCGATGTACAGGCACATACCTCCATCGTTGAACAGGTCGAACACGCAGGCGCCGAAGCCGGTGTGATGCAGGCTCAGCGGTCCCAGCCCCGTCCGCGGCGTGATGTCCTCGAAATAGGCGCCGCGGTTGAGAAACAGGGTGTGCGTCTCCAGGAAATAGTGGCACATGAACAGGTCCAGCCTGCCGTCGCCGTCGAAGTCCTCCGCGTTGCAGCCCATGCTGGCTTCCTCGCGGCCCATGCCGTTGACGGCACAGCCGCGGGCCTGGGCGACCTCCGCGAAGCGCCCTCCGCCCAGGTTGCGCCAGAGCTGGTTGGCGGCCGAGTCGTTACCCACGTAGATGTCGATGGCCCCGTCGTCGTCGAAGTCGGCGCCGATCGCGCTCATGCCCGGACCGAAGGAAGCCTTCAGCCCCGCGGCTTCGGAGATGTCCGTGAAGGTGCCGTCGCGGTTGTTGCGGAACAGGGCGTCCGCAACCGGGGTGTAGGTGTTCGGGCCGCAGTAGTCGCGCTCGCCGGTGTTGGGCGTGGTGCAGGCGACGTTGCGCTCGGGCGCGAAGTCCACGTAGTTGCTGGCGTAAATGTCCAGCCAGCCGTCATTGTCGATATCGACGAACGCGCCGCCGATGGTCCACGCCGAATTGGCGATGCCCGCCTTCGCGGTCACG
>CAYVVX010000039.1:9487-15304 GCA_964455315.1 uncultured Planctomycetales bacterium
GCAGAACATCCGGGCCGTAGTTCTGCACGTAGATATCGGTGAAACCGTCGTTGTCGTAGTCGCCGACGGCCAACCCCTGGCCGTAGCCGATGTCGCCGGCCCCGCTCGCGGCGGTGATGTCCTCGAAAGTGCCGTCGCCGCGGTTGCGGTAGAGCACGTTGCCCGGCGCGGGCCCCTCGCCGGCCACCAACCGCCCGCTCTGCACGAAGTAGATGTCCAGCCACCCGTCGTTGTCGATGTCGAGAAAGCCGCAGCCGCTGCCGGTAATCTCGGGGAAGAAGAACTCGCCGGTCGCACCGGTCCGGTGGATGAAGCGGATACCGGCCTGTTGCGTGATGTCGACCAGGACGCCGGCGCCCGTTTCCGGTGGCACCGCGGAGGTGTTCCCGGCGGGAGCCTTCTCGTTCGTCGCGGACTGCCGGTCGTCGCAGCCGCCGCCCGCCGCGCACAGCGCGACCGCCAGCCCCCACGCCGCCCGGCGCGCCACATGAAGTCTCACGGCTGATCAACTCCTTCCGCCGCCGGGCGCGTCTGCGCCGCCAGCAGCTGATCCACCTTTTCGATCCCCGCCAGCGCCTGGGGATGCCCGGCCGCCGCGCGCGACGCCCGAACGTATGCCGCGCGAGCCTCCTCCAGCCGATCCAGCTCCAGCAGGGCCTCGGCCAGGCTCATGGCGTTGACGAAGTTGTCCGGATTCCGGTCGGAGGCCAATTGATAGGCATCCGCAGCGTCCTCCAGGCGGTTCATGCGCCGCAGGCACTGTCCCTTGATCCAGTACGGATAGTCGCGGCTGGCGTCCAGCGCCACGGCTCGATCCGCCGCGACGATGGCCGCCTCCGGCTGGTTGTCGCCGAGCCGTACCTCGGCCAGCGCGGTCCAGGATTCCGGATCGTCGGGGGCCAGCTCGACTCCCTTCTCCGCCGCGGGAAGGGCCTTGTCGCGCAGACCCATGCGGCCGCAGGACACCGCCAGCCGGGACCACAGTTCTGCGTTGCGCGGGCGCTTTTCGAGCGCTTTCGTGCAGATCTCCGCGACCTGCGGGTAACGCTGCTGCAGTTGCAGGTCGTGAACGATGTCCATGATCTTGTTCGGCGTGACGCCGGCCCAGCGGACTTTCCAGCTCAGTGGATCATCCAGGTGAGACCGCCTCGGCAGCCGCTGGTAGACGGCGAAGTGCCGCTGATACTCCTCCTGCTCGCCGCGGCGCTGATGGTACTGGGCCAACTGAAAGCGGATCCGGTAATCGTCGGGAGCTTTGGCCAGCCCCTCGGTGAGGTAACCGTGCGCCGCTTCGTCATCGCCGTTGAGCCGGGCGATCTCGGCCAGCCCCACGTACCCGCCGGCATCATCGGGGCGCAGCTCGATGAACCGTTCGTACACCGGCCTGGCCTCGGCCATGCGGGTCAGATCGGTCAGTCGTCTGGCCAGATGGTAGTAGGCGGCCGCATAATCCGGGTTCAGTTCGATCGTTTTCCTCAACTCGACAATCGCTTCCTCCGCGCGGCCCTCGTCCATGTGGACCCGCGCCGTCTGGTAGTGCCACTCGTAGCGGTCGCGAACCTTCATCGCCCGGGCATAGCAGGCCAGCGCCTGCTGCGGATACTCGTGGGCCTGGTAGAGATCGCCGAGTTCACCATAGTTGCCTTCGTTCGCCGGTGCTGCGGCGATGGCCGCGTGCAGATCGTACAGGCGCTCGGTCAGCACACCGTCCAAAGCCGCGAAGTCCGGGGGCTCAGGCAGGCCCCGAGCGGCGCAGAACGACGCCAGGGACGCCGCGTCCACGACCACCTGCCGGGAGCCATCGGGCTGCTCCTTGTAGACGGCCGGCGGGAGTGGGGGCAGGGCGGTCGGCCCCGGGGCGTCGCCCGATCCGCGGAACATCGCCCAGGCGGCAACCGCGGCCATCCCGGCGACGGCCAGAACGGCGATCGCAAGCCACAGCCCGCGCCGGGAACCGGACGGGGCCGCGGCGCGATCCCGTCGGGGTGACTTCGGCGGGCGCCCGCGCCGGCTCAACGGTGATCTCCGGTCAGGGTGGAGGCGGTCGTCACGTCAGCATCCTTCATGGGCAAGAACTCGAATCGAAGGGTCTTACTCCGGCAGTATACCCAGGCGATCGTTGAAGGCGCAGGAATCACCTGTATGCGATCAAAAACTGTGTCCAGGCTTTATCTGTGCCGGTTATTCGGTCAGATCATGCCAATTTTAAGTTTTTGTTTTCATAGCACGACGTTCCAGTATATGATTGTGATATGTCGCATCGGTGCCTGGAAGAGGCGCCGATTCTATCGCATCAGGAAATTGCGCCTGCCGAACTGGACGCCCTTCATCGGCTGTCAGCGCGGCATGGCGCAGTTAAGCGGACTCTGCGCGCAGCGTTTTGCGCAGAGCATCAATTCAGGTTGAGGGAGGAAATGCACGTGCGCACTCATCGGTTTGTTCACATCGGCGTGGTGGCGGCCTTGGCGACGCTAGCTCACGGCGCCCAGGAGTACGTCTTTACCGAGGACTTCGAGAGCCCCACCTGGGCCGACGATGTCGGCACGGCGGGAGAAGTTGGGAAAACCTGGACACGCGAGGGCGTTGGTCAGACCCAGGTCAAGGTGGTGCAGTTCGCGGACGGCGACTGCCGTCTCAACGGGGCAACCATTGGCAGCCAGGCGGGCGGTTTCACGCACTCCAAGGATGGCGGCGCCGGCGATCCGTGCGCCCAGGTTCCCGGCGACGGCCAGCCCAACATGGGCGATAACGAGGAGAACTACCTCGACTTCCACATGACCGGCCTGCCCAACGGGGAGTATTCCTTCCACGTCGAGGTCGACCAGCTCATCTACTGGGCCGAAGCCACCAGCCCCTCCAAGAACCAGTCCTGGAGCCAGGGGGAGCTCTTCTACCTCGGCGACGCGCCCGCCCTGGCCTACGGGACGCAATTGCCCCACCAGGCGCCGACCGGAACCTGGAAGGGCTACAGTTGGAACACGACGACCCGCGAAAATCAGGTGCGGATCAGCCCCATGATCTGGAACAGCGGCTTCGACGACAATGACGACGGCTATTGCGGCAACGGCCAGGTGCCTGCCACCTGCGGCAACTGCAGCACCCCCGGCTTCAATAACGGTACAACAGTGGCCTGCTCCTCGCGCAACAGCGGCGTGTGGATCCACCACGAGTGGAACAAGTTCCGCAACAACGAGGAGAAGCTGATCGTGACCGACGGCGAAGCGATTCTTCGCATGGCCATCCGCAACAAGCGCAACGACAGCAAGCGCACCGCCCACGCCATGGACAACCTGGTGGTGACGCTGATCAGCTCCTGCAACGATCCCTTCGCCGACGCGGACGGCGACGGTGACGTGGACCAGGAGGACTTCGCCGTGTTCCAGCGCTGCATCACCGGAGCCGACGATCCCAGCGGCGCATTCGATCCCGAGATCTGCCAGTGCTTCAACCGCGACGGCGGTGACCCCGAGGACATCGACGAGATCGACCTGGCCGCGTTCCGGGCCTGCGGCAGCGGTCCCGACGTCCCGGCGGACCCGGACTGCGACAACAACTGAGCCCCGGCCGCGCGGGCATCGCTCCCGCGGCGACGGTTCACACCGGCCTTCGACGACGGCGTTCATGCGGACGCCGTCGTCGCGCTTTTACCCGGGCACATGGTTGCAATCCATCGCACCTCATGTCAGCATGACGCACGGCGTGGATTCCGCACCGCCCGCCCGAGGGTCGCCGCGGACGCTGCGCCGCGCGGGCGACCGCGCAGTCGCTGATCCTGTCACCGGGCATGTGGGCCAGACCTTGCCGAACAAACCCCAGGCACAGCGCGGCTCCGTCCTCCACGAACCCCCGATCACCCTGACCCTGCGCCTGGTGGTCCTCGGCCTGTTGCTCATCGGCTGCTTCCTGGTCCTGCGCCCGTTCATCTCCGCGATCATGTGGGGGACGGTCCTGTGCATCACTGGCTGGCCCCTCTACAGCCGCGTGCTCAAGGTTCTGCGCGGCCGGAAATCGCTGGCGGCGGCGACGGTCACCATCGGTGCGCTGATCATCTTCCTGGCCCCCTTCGCGGTCATCGGCCTGAGCCTGGCGGACAATGTCCGGGGCTTCGGGACCGGGGTACGCGGGTTCGTCGAATCCCCGCCCGTCGAGCCGCCGGCCTGGGTTGCGGGTCTGCCCGTGGTCGGCGACCGCGCCGCCAACGCGTGGCGGGCGATCGCCGAGGACAGCGCCCCGGCGATCGCCCGGCTCAACCGCTTCGTCGAGCCGATGACCTCCACCCTGCTGGCCGGCACGGTGGCTTTCATGAGTGGCGTGGCCGAGCTGGCCTTGAGCATTTTCATCACCTTCTTCCTGTTCCGTGACGGCGCCGCGGTGGCCAGGCGGTTCATCGAGGCCACCGAGCACGTGGTCGGCGAACAGACCCGCGAGCTGATCGACGTGGCCGCCAAGACCGTGCGCGGCGTGGTCTACGGAATTCTGGGCACCGCGCTGGCCCAGTCGGTGATCGCGGGCATCGGCTTCCTCATCGCCGGGCTTCCGAACGCCGGCCTGCTGGCACTGCTGACCTTCTTCCTCTCGGTGATGCCGATGGGCCCGCCGCTGGTGTGGATCCCCGCCACCGTGTGGCTCTTCTGGCAGGGTTCGACCGGCTGGGGCATCTTCATGATCTGCTGGGGCCTCCTGGTCAGCAGCGTGGACAACGTCATCAAGCCGATGATCATCAGCCAGGGCAGCAGCATGTCATTCGTGCTCGTGCTGCTCGGCGTGCTCGGCGGCGCCCTCGCCTTCGGATTCATCGGTGTCTTCCTCGGACCCACCCTGCTGGCGGTCGGCCTGCGCCTGCTGGAGTACTGGAACAAGGCTGAGCTGGCCAAGGTCCAGGCCGCCGGCCACCCCTGAACCGCGCTCGCGCCGGCAGGCCGGTCCCGGCATTCCGCCCGCCCGCTTGACCCCGCCGGGAAGCGTGTCTATCGTTCCTGACCTCATGCGCAGCGGCGTGCATCTGTTGCACACCGTTCGGGTGAGTTGTAGAGTGATGAGCAGGGCACGGTTGTCCGCCGCCGGGCGGCCGTGCATGCGGAACACTAAGTTCTTGCAGGATAACGACCTGGGCGTGTGCCCGAGTGGCCAAAGGGGACGGGCTGTAAACCCGTTGGCTTACGCCTTCGCTGGTTCGAATCCAGCCGCGCCCATGCTTCCGGACAGGCTGAGAAGTTGGCGATCCATCCCGGGCCTGTCCGGTGCCCGGGACCGCCTGATGAACAGAAAAAGTGCGGGGCCTGACCACGGTTCGATCCGGGCTCAAATGGTCTTACCGGGTCAAGCCCCGCCAGCGCATCGATGGTTTCCGGTGCCAGGCGTGCCCGCCGACCTGCTTCCCCGCGAATCAACGTGCCGGGCGAACTCCCCATGCTCCGCTGCTGCGCTGCGACTCCCCCACCGGGAAGCACGGCCTATTATTCGGGCTCCGCAGGTGACCAAGGCAATGCCATTCAGCGCGAAATGGTGATAAAAAGTCACCTGGACTGCCGATGCTAACTCTCTGCTGGATAAATGTTTGAGGTAACTGAATCGGGGCGGTCCAATGAAAGCGAGGGCAGCAGCGTGAGGGCGCCTGTTGATGTCATTCTTTTCGATTGGGGAGGCACCCTGGCGGATGTGGTCCGCCAGGATGAATTGCTTCGCCACGGAGCGATGGAGGCCGCCCGCGCCCTCACCGGGCACGAATCCCACGAGGCGGCCGACCGGCTGATCGAAGCCATCCTCGCCGCCGAGTCGCACGCCGCCGCCGACCCCGAGCATCGCGAGTCCCGCCCG
>CAYVVX010000040.1:0-478 GCA_964455315.1 uncultured Planctomycetales bacterium
TGCCCCTTTCCCGCCTTCCCGTTTTCCTGATTCGTTTCCTCCTCCGCGATCTCCGCGGCTCTGCGCGCGTCGTTCGCATGGGGGTGGGGGTGAAGACCCTATATTCGACCTGCGGATTCACAAAACGATTTGATTGACAAGAGGGCGGAGGTGGTTAGCATGATTTGCGACAGGGGTCCGCGGCACGGGAGGCCGCGGCGGGCGCACAGTGCGGCGGACCTGCTATCTGCGCGTTGTCGCCACCGATGAAGGAGCTTCGGCATGCCGCTCAAGCCTGGTCCGGTGTTGGTACTGGCTCTATGTGCTCCGCTGACTGCACACCCGATCATCAGCTCGGGTGCCCCTCTCGCGTTCGTCACGCCCGATCCGCCGTACGCGCCGGAAGAGGTTCGCTTTTCCATGCATCTCGGCTACGGCACGCCCGAGACGACCATCGGCGATGGAGTCTGGTTTACTGAGGCGGGGTTGTACGACCTGT
>CAYVVX010000040.1:488-15292 GCA_964455315.1 uncultured Planctomycetales bacterium
CCTGTCCATTGATCCAGACCTTGGCGCCTTCCTTGGGTACGCTGCAAATGGAACCGCCGACGAGATTAATGTCACGGTGGCTGATGGGCGAGGCGGTCGAAGACTCTTTCGGATGGGAAGAGTCGAGGGACTTCTGCTCGGCAGCTTCCCGGATCTGGCCGGCTTGCAGGTGACGGGGATGCTTCTTGAGGTCATTGAGACCGGTGCACCGGCTGGAGGCGTGGCCGTCCGGTGGCATGTGACAGGCGTTCCTGACCCGACCACAGGCGTGCTCTTTATCACGGGAGCATTTCTGCTGACACGCCGAAGAGCCGGCTGCGATCCCGTGTCGTTGGCCTGAGGAGTCTTCAATGTTCCACGCACGACCGGCATGGGCTGCATGGGTTGCGTCGGTTGCTGCCTTCATCCCCGCTCCAGCTCTTGCCGTCCCCATTGTGATCGCGGAAGGGCCGCCGGTTCGCTTTCGGGCACCCAATCCGCCTTACAGTCCGGAGACCCTGGTCTTTCAGATTACCTTTGGATATGGGGATCCATCCAATACGATCGGATATGGGCGCTGGCATTCCGGTCCGGGGATATACGATCTCAGTTTCGATCCGGGAATCGGACCGTTCGTGAGCCATGCCACCAATGGCGTTACAGAACAAATGACCGTCACGGTCCGCGACCTCGAAGGGCGCGAGCAAGTCTTTGATGGCTTCGACGAGGCGGTTGCCTTTCTTCGCTTTCCCGATCTCCATTCACTCGACGTCACGGGTATCGGACTGGAAGTCATCGGCGTCGTTCAGGGCGCCGGCAATCTCTCCGATGCCATATCAGCGCGTCTCCTGGTATACGGCGTTCCGGAGCCGGCCACAGGCGTCCTCTTGATCGCAGGAGCACTTCTGCTGACACGCCGGAGCACTGGTTGCGTTACCCGTTTCGATCCCTGCGACAATTGCAAGAGCCGCCTCGGTCAGAATCATCAACTGTCCGGTTCCGGGATAGGATCGATGGGCTGAACCTCGGAACTGGCACACAAACAAGGGTCACAGGTTGCTTTGGAGCAGACTTCTATTGCAGCGGCACGCAGTCGAACCAGGAATACCGCCCGGCCTTCCTTGTACTTCTCCTCAAAGGTACAGAATTGCATAAACGAGTACGGACTCCCACCTTCGGGAATCGCTGTGGCTTCGGGAAGCTGGAGAGACTCGGACAGTGATGCGTAATCAGGGAACACGGTTGCCGCCAAGCTCATCTGTTTGAGTTGTGGAATCACCACTACGATGATGCCTTCCGGCGTCTCGTGAATGGTGACGTAGCCAGCGGATTGCTTTCGCAGCTCCGCCACCTTCTTGAGGTGGGCTTGCAGGCATCCCGTACCCAGGAGGGTAGTTGCACACAGCGCGATGCAGATCGTCTTCGCCCAAGGCATTCCAACCCTGCCACTTCCAGAAGATCAAAAGCAAAGCACGGCATGCCCCTGTTCACGATACGGCGACTAAACCGCCTTCGTCTTGCCCGGCACCGGCAGCGGGTAGCGGCCTTCGGCGTCGGGTTTGACCGGGGCTTCGCCGTTCATGGTCAGGGCGTCGAGGTTGGGGGCGAGGACCAGGTCGGAGGCCAGGGCCTGGTCCCAGGCGATGTCCTGGCCGGAGTGGGCGGCCATTCTGCCGAGGATGCCGACCAGGGTGGCGTCGGCGCAGCGCCGGGTCTCGTTGTAAGGCTGGTTGCCGCGGATGGCGGCGAAGAGTTCGTCGAACTCGAGCTGGTAGGGGTCGGAGTCCCTGCCTTCGAAGCGCCAGATGATGTTCGGCTCGGTGCGCTGGTGGCCCTTGTAGATGAGCGGCTCGGGGATGCCCTCGCCGAGGACGGCGGTGCCTTTGGTGCCGTGGATGACGTTGCCCCAGAAGCCCCAGCAGTCGGCGATGGTGCGACCCTGGGCGAACATGCGCGTGCC
This sequence comes from uncultured Planctomycetales bacterium, assembly GCA_964455315.1. Lineage (GTDB taxonomy): Bacteria > Planctomycetota > Phycisphaerae > UBA1845 > PWPN01 > CAYVVX01. Next base: position 2,428 of record CAYVVX010000040.1, read on the forward strand.
GTCAGCGAAGGTGTACTCGACGGCGTAGTGATCGAGCACCTGGTCGGGGACGGTGCGGACCTGGCGGCCGCCCTGGCCCTGGGCGGAGGCGGGCCAGCCGCCCTTGATCCAGCAGCAGATGTCGAGGTTGTGGATGAGCCAGTCGAGGATGAAGCTGCCGCCGAGCCAGGTGAAGCCGTGGAAGTTCTGGATCTGGTGGGCCACTTCGCTGGAATCCGCGGACTTGGGGGTAAAGCCGATGGGCCCGTGCTCGCGGTAGGCCCAGCAGGTGATCACGTCGCCGATGATGCCGTCGTGGATGCGCTTGACGGCTTCGTTGAGGGACGCGGAGTGGCGGCTCATCAGTCCGCCGGCGATCCTGAGGTTCTTGTCGGCCGCGGCCTGGCCGGCTTTCAACACGCGGCGGACGCCCGGCGCGTCGACGGCGAAGGCCTTCTCCATGAACAGGTGGCAACGCTTCTCGACGGCGTATTCCATGTGCGGCGGGCGGAAGCCGGGCGGGGTGGCGAGGATGACCACGCCGCCGGGGGCGACGGCGTCGGTGGCTTTCCTGCAGGCGTCGAAGCCGATGAAGCGGCGGTCGGCGGGCACCTTGACCTGCGATGCGAACTGCGCGGAGAGCCGGTCGAGGCTGGACTGCAGGCGGTGCTCGAAGACGTCGGCCATGGCGACGAGCTCGACGGGTCCGCCGCGGGTGGAAAGGGCGTTGATGGCGGCGCCGGTGCCGCGCCCTCCGCAGCCGACCAGGGCGACCTTCAGGGTGTCATCTCCGGCGGCGTGGACGGCGGGGATGTTGGCGAGGCCCAGGGCGGAGACGGCGGCGATCCTGCCGGAGGTGTTCAGGAATTCGCGGCGCGACGTTCGGCTGTCGTGGTTCTGGCTCATGGTTGTATCCTCATCAAGATGGAACGGATCGCCGGGCAAGCCGCCGGGGATCGCCCGGATGGCTGCGGGTTGGCCGGGTCCATTATCGAAGGTCGGCGTGCCGGTCACAAGGCGTAAAATCCCCATAATGGAGCGAAAGGCCCATTGGTCGGGCGGGGCGGGCGAGCCTAAAACGGCAGCGGCGGCTGGTCGGGGCGATCGTGACCGCCCGGGTCCCGCGGGGTTCGCCTGCGCAGCCGGGTGGCCCTGGGCAGCGGGACGGCCTGCCGCGAGGCGGCCACCTCCGCGGGGGAAGGGGCGGCCGGCAAGGCGGCATGGTTGAGCAGGAGGGCGGCGTCCTCGCGCAGCGACGTCGCGGCGGTCTTGCCGGCGATCCCGGCGCTGTGGGCGTATTCCAGGCAGGGCTCGCCCCTGCCGGCGGCGGCCTCCGGGGTGAGCGTGACGCGCTGGAGGCGTTTTTCGGCGAGGTTGGGAAGCTGCCAGTCGATGGGGGCCAGGATCCTGGTCAGCACCCGGTCGAGGCCGCGGGCGTTGGTGCCGTTGGTGATGGCGATCTCGGCGATGACGCCGAGGGCTTCGTCGGGCACGACCAGCTCGATGCCGTGCTCCTCGAACCAGCGCCGTTGCCTGTGCAGGGGGGATTCCTCGGTGCTTTTCAGCACGCCGATCAGGTCCTCCCGGGACAGGGACAACACCCGGGAGATGACCGCGAAGCGACCCAGGAACTCGGGGATAAAGCCATACTCCTGAAGATCCTGCAGCTCGCCGCGGGCCAGGGCCTGATCCTCGGTGAGGTCCGACGCGTCGTCGGCCCCGGCGGTGTGAAACCCGAGCGTGCGGCCGGTGCCCAGGCGGCGGCGGATGATCCCGCTGAGCCCCACGAACGCGCCGGTGCAGATGAAGAGAATGTGCGACGTGTCGACCGTGAAGTGGCTGCCCGACATGCGCACCTCCATGGGGCAGCCGTCGAGCACCGACAGCAGGCTGGTCTGCACGCCTTCGCCGGAGACGTCGCGCTGTCCGCCGACATCCTGGCGGCGGATCTTGTCGATCTCGTCGAGGAAGACGATGCCGCGCTGGGCGGTGTCGATGTCGCCGCGAGTCTGGCTCAGCAGGCGCCGGAAGACCCCGTCCAGGTGTTCGCCAGTGTACCCGGCCTCGACCAGTCCGGTGGCCGACACGAAAGCCAGCGGCACGCCGAGGTACTTCGCCAGCGTGCTGACCAGGAAGGTCTTGCCCGCGCCGGTGGGTCCAAGCAGCAGGACATGGCGCCGGCCGAAGGGCTGGGTCACCTCCGGGTTGCGATGACGATAGGCCAGGCTGAGGTAGTGACGGTAGACCGCCGTGGCCAGATCGCGCTTGGCGCGCTGCTGACCATGCACGAAGCGGTCGAGGTGTCGAATGATGGTGGCCGGCGTGGGCAGCATGTCAAAGGTCGGCATCTCCGTGACCCCTGCGCGCAACCGCAACCGCGGGACGGCCGTCCTGGCCTGCCTCTTGAGATGTGCGGAGTGGAATCGCGAACACGTATTCTATGGCGAGCGGGGGCGCGAATCAACGCGAATCTCAGCAAAATGCAAAAAGAAGTGCGATGTCCTGACCGCTGAAGCGCTATCATCAAAGCGCGCATGAGCTTGAACACAAGCGGTGCGGCGAGGCACTTGGCTGTCCGCCCGCGCAGCGCGCGGACCTCCGGGTTCACGGGGCGGGGATGCGGGGTGGAGACCCTTTCCCCGCGGCTGGATAGAATGGAATGATGGCCACCACCGATCAGGCGGTCGTGTCTGCCTGCCCGCATTGCGGCAAGGGAATTTCCATTCCCTGGGCGATGCTGGGCAGTTCGGTCCAGTGTCCCCACTGCCACGGGCCGTTCGTCGCATCGAGTACGCCCAACGATCCGCGCAACGTCTCGGTGCTGGAGCGGCGCTATCACTTCCAGTGCCTGCGCTGCGGATCGGTGCTGGAGGCCCGCCTGTCCCAGGCCGGGCAGTCGGGCAAGTGTCCGACCTGCGGGGCGATGTTCCGCATTCCACTGGTGGACCCGCAGACCGGGTTGGCCAGCAACAACGCGGATCCCGGCAGCGACGGGCAGGATCCCACGCCGCTGCACGCGTACGCGGCCGCGGGCACCGAGGCCCCGCAGATCATCCGCCACGAGGACGACCGGCTGGAGATCCAGTGCCGCCGGTGCGGGACGCGTTCGCCGATCACGGTGAACAACTGCGCGTCCTGCGGCATCCCCTTCACGCTCGAAGGGCTCGAACAGGTGGCCAGGCCCGCCGGTTCCGATGGCGAAGGCGGCCTCTGCGTTCTGGCGGCGCTGAGCATACCGCTGTCGTTCTGCGGCGGGATCGGTGCGCTGGCGGCGGTGGGGGTGCTGATCGTGGTGGCCTTGCGGCGCTCGCGCGGGCGGGCTTTCACCGGCGTCGGGATCGCGTCCGCGCTCATGTCGGGGTTGAGCATCATCATTGCGGTGGCTATCTGGCTGATGATGTGAGGCGCCCGCGGGCGGATCATGCGGCAGCGTATGTCCGCACGGCGTGACTGCGGGACTGGCGCACGGGCCAGGGGGTCACCACGCGCTGCCCGGCGGCTCGCGCAGGAGCAGCCGGTACACGTCGTCGGCGCCGCTGCGACTGACGCGCACATCCACGGGCAGGGGGGCTTTCCCGATCGTGTCCGGCCCGATGCCGCCCAGCGGTCCGGGGGCGCCGGCGCCGCCGATGAGCCTGCGGGCGACATACACCACCGCTTCATCAGCCAGCCCTGCGTCAAGAAAGGAACCGAGCGCTTTCCCGCCGCCCTCCACCAGCAGATTGCTCATTCGCCGCCGGCCCAGCTCGCCCAGCAAGGCCGCCAGGTTCAGCGATCGGCCTCGTTGCGGGACAACGAGCAGCTCCGCGCCGGCCCGTTCCAGCCTGGCCGCCTGCGCGGATCGCGCGGCCGTCCGGGAGGTTGCCAGCAGCAGCGGCACTTCACCGGCCGTTCGCACCAGTCGCGAGCCGGGCGGCGTGCGCAGCCGGGGATCGAGCACCACCCGCGTGGCCACCCGCCGGGTGCGGGCGTCGCGGCAGGTCAGCAGCGGATCGTCGGCGAGCACCGTGCCCGCGCCGACCAGCACCGCGTCGACCCGCCCGCGCAGGCGATGCACGCGGCGCCGCGACGCCTGCGAGCTGATCCATTTCGAATCGCCGGTCCGGGTGGCGATTTTTCCGTCGAGGCTCTGGGCCCACTTGAGGATGACCCACGGGCGACCCAGCCGCTGCAGCGTGAGGTAGGGGGCCATCAGCCGTGCCGCTTCGCGTTCGCACAGCCCGGTGGCGACCTCGATGCCGGCCTTGCGGAGCCGGCTCGCCCCCTTGCCGGCCACCTGCTCGTACGGGTCGCGCTCGGCCGCGACGACCCGCTTCACGCCGGCGGCGATCAGTGCCTCGGTGCACGGCGGGGTTTTGCCGTGGTGGCAGCAGGGTTCGAGCGTGACGTAGGCGGTGGCGCCGCGGGCGGCGCGGCCGGCGTCGCGCAGGGCGAACACTTCCGCGTGCGGTCCGCCGTAGCGATGGTGATAGCCCTGGCCGACGATCCTGCCCCGCTTGACGAGGACGCAGCCGACCATTGGATTGGGCTCGACTAATCCTTCGGCCCTGGCCGCCAGTTGCAGGGCCCGGTGCATGAACCGCTGGTCATCGCTGGAGAAGGGGGTACGCATGGGGAGTGAGTCTAATCGAGCCGTTGTCGAGCGTCATGACGCGGGCGGAAGCCGTTCGCCGGGGCGGGCAGAGCGTGTGCGGAGGCCCGTGCGGCGGCTACGCGGATTCGATGGTCGGAGACGCGGCGGGCTGTTCACCGGCCCGGATCGCCTCGCGGCGGTCGAACCAGAAGTTGAGCATGAGCAGGGCCACGCCGATGACCAGCCAGGCGTCGGCCAGGTTGAACACCCAGGGGTAGACCTCGACGCCGCCGATGCGCGGCTCCATCTTGATGAAGTCGCGGACCACGCCCTGGCGTCGGACCTGGGGGCTGTAGCCGGAAGGGATGAACTCGTTGGGTTTGCCGCCCTCGGGAAAGGGGGCCAGGGAGATGCCTGCGGAGGTTGACTCGTGGATGACGCCGGCGCGAACGTAGGACTCGCCCTTGATCTCGAAACGCACCGTGTCGGCGATCACGAAGGCGCGCTCGTAGAGGTTGCCCATCGCTCCCGCGAGCACCAGTCCCAAAGCCACATGCAGGCTGCGGCGATGCGGGGTGCTGTGGATGAACAGGTAGAGCACGAACCCCAGGGCCAGGATCGACGCGGCGATGAACACCGGGGTCATGCCCTTGCCCAGCCCGAACAGGGCCCCGGTGTTGAGCGAGCGCTGAAAGGACATCAGGTTGGGAACCAGCTCCCACTTGGCCGGATCGGGGGGCAGGGCGCTGAAGGCCCAGTGCTTGCTCCACAAGTCGGCGACCAGCGCGACGGCCGCCATCGGCCAGAGCCGCAGGTGGGAGCGCGCGTCCCGGATCGCGGATCGGGGTGCCTCGGCGGTGGTGAGGCTATCGGACCTGATCGGAGCATCATCCATGAGCGAACATGATCATAGCGGGAGTCGGGGAAGCTGAAAGGGGCGTCAGATCAGGCCCAGCTCGCGCTGGCGGGCGTACTCGATGCAGTACTTGGCCCAGGGCTTGGCCCGCAGGCGGGCCTTGGTGATCGGCTTGTTGGTGCCCAGGCAGATGCCGTAGGTCTTGTCGGCGATGCGGGCCAGCGCCGCGTCGATCTCGCGGAGCAGCAGCCGCTCGTTCTCGATGAGCCCCAGGGTAAGTTCCTGCTCCCAGGTGTCAGATCCGATATCGGCCATGTGAATGGGCATGGCGGAGGAGCCGCCGCCTTCGCCGGAACTGCCCTGGCGGAGGGCGTCGTTGCGCAGGTGGGCCATGTCGCCGAGCAGCTCGTGCCGCTTGTCCATCAACAGTTCGCGAAACTCCGCCAGTTCCCGGTCGGTCAGCCGGGTCTTCGCGCGCTTCGTCTCGGCGGCCAGATCCATGCGTCGTCCGTTGATGGGGCCCTTGCCGCCGGGAGGAATCAACCCGCCGGTGTCGCCGCCGCTGGAACGTGCAGTCGAGGGGGATTTCTTGACCGTGAGACGCGAACTGGCCGCGGCCTTGCCCCGGGTGGTGGCGGCCTTCGCCTTCACCGGGCGTTTCGAGCTGGTGGCGGCGCGCGTCTTGGACTTAGCCGTTGTGGCGGCTTTCGACGGGGACGCCTTCTTGCGGACGGGGGCGGTCGTGCCCGGGCCCGTTTTGGCTTTCTTTTGTGAAGTCTTTTTGGCCACCTGATTAAGTCCCGCCGAACCGCCACATGTAACGTAAGTACATACACCACAATAAGAAACGATAGCTCGCAGACCAGTTAAGTATAGAAGCAGCCCCCCCGGGATGTCAAGCGGAAACGGGGGGCGATTCCGGGCCGGGTCCGCCGGGTCGCGCCGACGAAGCCGGACCCTCGGTTTCCGCCGCCAGGGCGGGCAGCCGCCGGAACAGGCGCTCCTGGGCCGCGGTCATCGCCATCTGCCGCCGCTCCATCACTCTTCTGGCCACCTCCAGGCATCGGTCCACGTCGTAATTGCAGGTTCCCGACGCGGTCAGCCAGGTGAAGGACGGCACGAACTTCGACGAGAAGGTGCAGGTCGCGATGTTGCACCCGAACGCCACCACCGCCCCGGTCGGAAACATCTGCCCGATCCCGGTCTTGCTGTGGTCGCCGATGGTCAGGCCCACGAACATCTGGCCGGAATCCACTTCAACGCCATTGATGAATACGTGAATCGACCCATAGGTGTTCTTCAAATCGCTGTTTACCGTGTCGGCGGCGAGGTTGACCCACTCGGCCACGTAGCTGTGGCCGAGGAACCCGTCGTGCTGCTTGTTGGAGAAGCCGTGGATGATCGACGACTCCAGCTCCCCGCCGACCTTGCAGCGCTGGCCGATGCTCATGCCGTCGCGCAGCACGGCCCCGGGCTGGATCAGCGAGCCGGTCCCGATGTAGCAGGGGCCCTCGATGCTGACGTTCGGGCTGACGGTGACGTTCTCGCCGATGTAGATCGGTCCGCTCTCGGCATCCAGCACGACCCCGGGCTTGATCACGCTGCCGGCGCCGACGTAGACCGAGCCCTGGTCCAGGATATGGGCGCCCGAGCAGATGCGTCCGGCCAGATCCGCGGGTCTCCCGAGCTGGGCCCAGCCCCAGCGGAGCATGTCCTGGTTGGCCTGGACCAGATCCCAGGGATAGCCCATCAGGTGGGGCTTCCGGACGTAGCACCGTTCAGGCAGGTGCGACAGGAGGTCGCGCAGCCGGGCGGGATCGAGCATGATGTCCGGCGTCAGGCGGGCCACCAGGGGTTGATCGGCGACGATGATGACCGCCGAATCACCGTACCACTGGACACCCGGCTCCAGTTGATCCGCCGGCGGCTCGGTCATCAGCAGGCGGGCGTTGACGAACAGGCAGCGGTCGCCCGGGGGCGGCGTGTTCACGCGGCAGGCGAACCGCTCCGCGGTCACCTCGGCCAGCCAGTCACGACAATAAAGGGAGATGTCCGTGCGGGGGGGGGATCCGTTCACCGGCGGACCGTCCGGTGCGAACCCCGTGGTTCGCAGGATGTAGTTCAGCAGGCAGCGATAACCCGTTCTCAACTCCGAAGCGGTTAGCCACCAGGTCAGTGGGAGGAGGTTGCGAACCTCCGCGTCCTCGAAAACTACCAGTCCGTGCATGCCGCTCCCGCAGAATGGAGAGACCCATCCACCGCAATGCCGATGGGAGGAAATTGACAGAACCCGATAACAACGTGGGCGGCCTGGCTCGCCGCGAACCTCCCGTCAGGCGGGCTCGTTCGCCGATCGATGCCGGTATCGGCCTCCCTGGGTTCGCGCTTTACGGTTCAGTCAATTTAGCTCCCTGTCGAGCATGGCAGACCCTGATCTCTCACTGTTCAGGTATAACATCCCCGGAGCCCGGGGTACAACCGCAAAATCCACAGAACCGGCTCCGCCCGTTTCGCCCCCGCATTTCCGAAATCCTCTTTTCAGCGCAATATCATAGCTGCGGATGCGTTATGATGCATGGAGACCCATGAACCGGCCGGCTTCCATCGTCAGCCACCACAGACACCGACTCGGGAGTGGTTCGCATGGCCATCAGCCTGACCCGTGAACATCGTATCGGACCCTGGGTGTTTCTGGGAGCCGTGTTGCTGGCCACCGCGCCGGTGTTCCCGGCCGACCCGCTGACCGCATCGCCGGATGCGCCGTGGACCGACGCTGAAGCGGCCCATCTGCTTCGCCGGGCCGGCTTCGGCGGAACCCCGGAGCAGATCGACTACCTGGTCGGGCTGGGTCGTGATGAGTCCGTCGATCTGCTGGTCGACTACCAGCACACCGAACAGGACGACCCGGCGTATCCGGCGGACGCCTTTCCGGACCGGCCCCCGCCGTTGCGCGGCATCGTCGGCATGACCGAGCAGCAGCGCCGCGCCGTGACCCAGTCGGTGGTCAGGCTGGGCGCCGGTCACGCCACGGCCATGCGCGACTGGTGGCTGCGCCGCATGATCGTGACCGCCCGCCCGCTGGAAGAGAAGATGACCCTGTTCTGGCACGGGCACTTCACCAGCGGCATGCGCGAGGTCAAGCAGCCTGAGTTCATGTATCGCCAGAACGAGTTCCTGCGCAGCCACGCCCTGGCCGATTTCCGCACGCTGCTGCGCGGGATCAGCCGCGACCCGGCCATGCTGGTCTATCTGGACAACGGCAGCAACGTCAAAGCCCGCCCCAACGAGAACTACGCCCGCGAGCTGATGGAGCTCTTCACCATGGGCGAGGGCAACTACTCCGAGCAGGACGTCAAGGAAGCCGCCCGGGCCTTCACCGGGTGGGGCTTCGATCGCCGCGTGGGCGGGGAGTTCACCGTCCGCCGCTACCAGCACGACAACGGCGAGAAGACGTTCCTCGGCCGCACCGGCCAGTTCGACGGCGACGACATCATCGACATCATCCTCGAGCAGCCCGAGACGGCCCGCTACCTGGCCGGTAAGCTGTGGACCCACTTCGTGGCCCCGGATCCGGAGGTGGCCCAGATCGCGGCGGTGGCGGAGCTGCTCGGCACCACGGACTTCGATCTGCGCGAGACCCTGCGGGCGCTGTTCCGCAGCGACGCCTTCTACGCCGCCTCCGCGCGGCACAGCCTCTACAAGTCCCCCACCGAACTGATGGTGGGCACGGTCCGGCGGCTGGAGATTCCCCCCAATGACCTCCGCGCGGCCAACGAGGCCATGAAACAGATGGGCCAGGAGCTGTTTCAGCCGCCCAATGTCAAGGGGTGGCCCGGCGGGCGCGACTGGATCAATCCCAGCACGCTGTTCATCCGCTACAACGCCATGGGCGGCATGATCTACGGCACGCCCGGCCCGCGCCAGACCGGGGAGTTGGACCGGCGGTTCCAGGCCTTCATCGCCGCCGTCCGCGGTGATTCGAAAGAGGCGTCCGGGGGCAAGGCGGCCATTCCCCGCCTGGACCGCAAGGCGGCTCCCGGCGCCCGCCGGCAGGCCGTGCGGGAGGGAATCGCCCGCGCCGGGCAACGGGATGAGCAGGGCGACGACGAGATGATGATGCTTCCGGCCGGCGCGGATGCCTGGCCTGAGTCCATGCGCGCCTGGGTGCAGACCATCAAGCCGCCGCCTGAATACGCCTCGACCCAGCCGGTCTACGATCCCATGCCCACCGTGAAGAAGTTCAATCTTCGCTCGGCCGAGGGGGTGGTGGATCACTACATCGATCGCCTGCTGCAGATGGATCTGCCCCGGAGCCACCGGGCGGTGCTGGTCGACGCACTCAAGGGCGAGGGCAGGAAGTTCGACGCCCGCGACGCGGCCGCGGCCGACAGCATCCGCGGCATGTTGCGGGTGATGCTGAGTATGCCGGAGTACCAGTTGAACTAACGAGGAGTTGCTATGGACCTTCGCCCCATGACCACACGGCGTTCGTTTCTCCGCAACGGCATGACCCTGGTCGGCGCGGCGTCGACCGTGCCGCTGTTCATGGATCAGACCGCGCGGGTGCTCGCGGCCGGGGCGCCGGGCAAGCGCGGCGCGGGCGATCCCGTCCTGGTCGTGGTACAGCTCGCCGGGGGCAACGACGGGCTCAATACCATCGTCCCCATCACCAATGACGATTACTATCGCCAGCGGCCGAAGCTGGGTATTCCCAAGGCCCAGACGCTCAAGCTCACCGATGAACTGGGCTTTCACCCGGCGCTGACGGGCTTCAAGGAGCTGCATGACGAGGGGCTGCTGGCCGTCGTGCAGGGCGTGGGCTACCCCAATCCGAACCGTTCGCACTTCCACAGCATGGACATCTGGCATACCGGCTCGCCGGACGGGCGGCTGCACAGCGGCTGGATCGGGCGGTACTTTGACAACACCTGCTCGGGCTCCGACGGCTGCGCTCCGGAAGCGGGCGTCGCGGTCATGGGCGAGTCGCCGCTGGCGATGCGCGGCGACAAGTTCGCGCCGGTGTCGTTCCAGCGCCCCGAGCAGCTCACCTGGCAGCCGGCGCCGGGCGGCGGCATGGCTCGCGGGCGCATGAACCGCCGCGGCTCCGGCGGCATGCAGCCCAACGTCTCCGTCGAGGCCTTCGACACGCTCAACCGGCCGCCCAAACAGGGCAAATCGCAGACCGACGAGCTGGCCTATCTGCAGCGGACCGCGCTGGACGCCCGGCTTTCCGCCGCCGACATCCAGCAGGCCGCCCGCGGCTCGACCCCGGTCGCCTACCCGAACAACCCGCTGGCGGCGTCGCTCAAGACCGTCGCCCGCATGATCTCCGCGGGCATGCCCACGCGGATCTACTACGCCTCCCACGGCGGCTTCGACACCCACTCGGGCCAGCTCAACCGTCACCAGCAGTTGCTGTCCCAGACCGGCGATGCCCTGGCCGCGTTCATGAAGGATCTCGCCGCGACCCGCCAACTCGACCGGGTCATGGTGATGACCTTCAGCGAGTTCGGCCGGCGGGTCTCCGAGAACGCCTCCGGCGGCACCGATCACGGCGAAGCGGCGCCGATGTTCGTCCTGGGCAAACACGTCAAGCCGGGCGTGCTGGGTACGACGCCGGACCTGTCCACTGACAAGCTGCACCGCGGCGACGTCCCCTGGACGACCGACTTCCGCGAGGTCTACGCGGCGCTGCTTCAGAACTGGCTGAAGACCGACAGCCGGAAGATCCTGGGGGGGGCGTTTGAGCCGCTGCCGGTGGTGGGGAAGGCGTGAGAGCGATCAGCGCAAAGAAGTGAACCGTCAGCCGCTGTGCGCTGCCAAGGCCTGCCGCGCCCGCCGCAGCGTTTTCTCCCGCCCCAGCAGGGCCAGCGTGTCGAAGATTGCCGGGCTCACTGTCGAGCCGGAGACGGCCACGCGGAGCGGTTGGGCGACCTTGCCCATGCCCAGGGACGAGGACTCGCAGAAGCCTTTGATCAGTGTCTCCAGTGACGCGGCGTCCCATGCGGCGAGTGACTCCAGCCCGGGCAGCAGCGCCTCCAGCACGCGGTAGCCGGCGCCATCGTCGCGGGCCAGCACCTTCTCGACCGCAGTGGCGTCGTAGGTGATCTCCGCGTCGTCGACGTAGATGAATGCGGACTTGGCGTCGATGTCGGGGAAGGTGCGGAAGCCCCTGTTGACGCGCAGCAGCTCGGCGCGGGTCGGTTCGTCGAGTGACGCCCGGGCCAGCGGCGACTCGCTCACCGACAGGTAATCATCGAACGCGGCCAGCAGTCGCCCGGGCGTTGCCGCGTTGATCGCGTCGGTGTTGAACGCGAGCAGTTTCTCGCGATCGAAGCGGGCGTTGGTCCGGCCGATGCGGTCGAGGCTGAACAGCTCGACCATCTCGGGCAGGGTCATCTTCTCGCGATCGCCGCCGGGGGACCAGCCGAGCAGGGCGATGAAGTTGGTCAAGGCCTCGGGCAGGTAGCCGTGCTGGCGGAAGGAGTGGACCTCGACGTCGCCGTCGCGCTTGGAGAGCTTGCGCCCCTGCATGTCCATGATCAGCGGCAGGTGCCCGTAGCGCGGCGTGGGAAAACCCAGGGCCCGCTGGAGGGCGATGTGCCGCGGCGTCTGGGCCAGGAACTCCTGACCGCGCATGATCAGGGTCATGTTCATGTGGGCGTCGTCGACCACGTTGGCCAGGTGAAACGTGGGAATGCCGTCGCCCTTGACGATAATGAAGTCATCCAGCTCGGCCGCGGCCACGGTCACGTCGCCCATCACCTCGTCGTGCACGGTGATGTCCTCGGCGGGCATGGCGAAGCGGACGACCACCGGCCTGCCGGCGTCGCGGGCCTTCTTGACGTCGGCGGCGTCGGGGAAGTTCGCCGGGCGCTGATAGCGGAAGGCCCGCTTCTCGCGCTCGGCGGCCTCGCGCAGGGCGGTCAGCTCCTCGGTGGTGTCGAAGGCGTGATAGGCCATGCCCGCGTCGAGCAGCCGCCGCACCGCCTCCTGGTAGAGGTCGCGCCGCTGGGACTGGTAGTACGGCCCGCAGGGCCCGCCCACGCCGATGCCCTCGTCCCACTGGAGCCCGAGCCAGCGGAGATCGTCCATGATCTTCTGATCGGCGCCGGCCACGTTGCGGTCAGTGTCGGTGTCCTCGATGCGGAGGATGAAGGTGCCGCCGTGGTGCCGGGCCAGCAGCCAGTTGAACAGCGCCGTGCGGGCGCCGCCGACGTGCAGGTAGCCGGTCGGCGATGGCGCGAACCGGACGCGGAAATCAGTCGTTGTGCTCATGAGGGGCGATGATCCGAGGGTTTCGGGGAGGAGGTTCCGGTCGAAGTCGCGGGCTCGGCGGCGTCCCCGCCGGTGCTGCCGCGGTTCATGATGATACCCGGAACCGCGCTGAGCACGAACGCCCACGCCACCAGTGCCACGGTGAGCTCGGTGTAGCCGATCACCAGCGGGATCACCAG
>CAYVVX010000041.1:0-15255 GCA_964455315.1 uncultured Planctomycetales bacterium
GCTCCGCGAGCTGGCCGTCGCGACCGACGCCGACGTGGTCTTCGTCGAGGTCGGCGGCACCGTCGGCGACGTCGAGAACACCTATTACATCGAAGCCATGCGCGAGCTGGCCTTCGAGGAGGGCGCCGACTCCTGCTGCTTCGTCGCCCTCACCTACATCATCAACCCCGCCAAGCTCGGCGAGCAGAAGTCCAAGGCCGCCCAGCTCGGCATCAAGAGCCTGATGGCCGCGGGCATCCAGCCGCACCTGATCGCCTGCCGCGGGCGCCAGCCGGTGACCCGCAAGGTGCGCGAGAAGCTGGCCCTGTACAGCAACGTGCCCCTCGAACGCATGTTCTCGATGCACGACTGCGACAGCATCTACCTGATCCCGGACATGATGCGCTCGGCGGGCGTGGACGACGCGGTGACGCGCATTCTGCGCATCGAAGACCGCGTCCATCCCGAGAACGAAGCCAGCTCCCGCGAGGCGTGGAACGACTTCACCCAGCGGGTTCGCACCGCCCGCCGACGGGTCCGCATCGGCGTGATGGGCAAGTACACCTCGGTCCGCGACAGCTATGCCAGCATCATCCACGCCCTGGATCACGCCGGCGCCGCGGCCGGTGCCCAGGTGGAGATCGAGTGGGTCGACACCAGCGAGCGGACCGACGAGCTGGCCGCGACGACGCTCGGGGCACTGCACGGCATCATCGTGCCCGGCGGCTTCGGCGTCCGCGGCGCCGAGGGCAAGATCGCCAGCATCCGCTACGCCCGCGAGCACCAGGTGCCCTACCTGGGCATCTGCTACGGCTTCCAGATGGCGGTCATCGAGTACGCCCGCAACGTCTGCCGGCTGGCGGGTGCCAACACCACCGAGATCGACCCGGATGCGGCCTACCCGGTGGTGGACATCCTGCCCGAGCAGAAGCAGATCGAGGGATTGGGAGGCAACATGCGCCTGGGCGGGCGCGACGTGACCGTCAAGCCGTCCACCCTGGCGTCGCGCCTGTTCAACGGCTCGCGCGAGATCCGCCTGCGCTTCCGCCACCGCTACGAGGTCGATCCCCAGTACATCGAACGCCTGGAATCCGCCGGGCTGATCTTCTCCGGGCACGCTCCCGACTACCCCATCATGCAGATTCTCGAACTCTCTCAGGACGTGCACCCCTACTTCATCGGCACCCAAGCCCACCCCGAATTTCAGAGCCGCCCGCTGCGCCCGCAGCCGCTGTTTCTGGGGCTGGTCCGGGCGGCCATTGAGCGGGCCGAGCGAATGGGCACCGTGTCGCCCCCCATCGAGCGGGCCCACCCCGCCGAAGACGAGTGGGCCACCGCCCACGAGTGATCCCCAAGCCCGGGAAAACCGCGGTTATCGGCGGTGACACATCGGGATCCTGCGCGACCGGGGCGATTTGCTCGAGTATTTCATTGCCTCCGCCTCGCCGTTTGAGTATACGAAAGTAATGCGGGGAGGTTGCGCGTGGCTGATGGTAATGGTCTGGACAGCCCTGGGGGCTGGTCCGTCGCGCGCGCAGGATGCCCCCGGGGATCCCCCGCCGCGACCCTCCAACAGCGCCATGATCGACGCGCCGGGTGAACCGCCCCGGGAACCCCTCACCAGACAACTCCTTGGTACCGCCGGTTTCGAGCCGCTCAACGGCATGAGCATGGCTTCGCCGCCCCCGCTGCTGAGCTTCGATGGCGTCATTGAATCGGCCAGCGCCGTCCCCCCCGACACCCACCTGGCCGTATCCACTGGACTCGGCAGCGCCGGGCGGGTGGTCATGGTCACCAACGGCGACGTGCAGGTGTGGGACAAGCTGGGCACGGTGCGGGCCGGACCGCTCAACATCGACACGATGTTCGGCGTGAACGTCTTCGACCCCAAGGTACTCTTCGACCAGCACACCGGGCGCTTCTTCATCGTCGCCCTGCGCGGCAACACGCCGACGGTCAGCAACATCCGGCTGGCCGTGTCGTCATCGTCGACGCCCGGCAACCTCACCTCGGACTGGACCTTCCTGACCGCGTCCGCGGTCACCAGCTTCGGCGGCGTCGACACCTGGGCGGACTATCCCGGCATCGGCGCGGACGCCGGCGCCCTCTTTGTCACCGCGAACATGTTCGATTCCGGCAACGCCTTCCGCGGCGTGAAGATCCGCGTCTTCGACAAGACCGCGCTGCTGGCCGGGGTGATGAGTTTCCAGGACATCGATCTGGATGATACGGTCAGCAACATCTTCACCCTGCAGCCGGCCCACACCTTCGGCACCACCGACAACGGCGGGTTCTACCTCATCAGCCGCAACGGCTCGACCAATTACCACATCGTCAATGTGACCGGTCATCCCACCGCACCGGTGGCCGATATCGCCTCGCGGCCCTGGAACGGCGGGGCCTACCCCCTCGATACCGGCGCCGATCAGCTCGGCAGCACCGTCGACCTCGACGTGATCCCCGGGCGGGTCATGAACGCCGTCTACCGCGGCGGGCACCTGTGGTGCTGCCTGACCTCCGACCCCGACAACGACGGGCAGACCGAGGTGGTCTGGCAGGATATCGCCACCAACGGGTCGGCCGGCGCCGCGACGGTTGCCCAGTCCGGCTTCATCAACGGCACCGGCACGCTTCCCTGGACCTATGTCCCCGCCATCGCGGTCAACGACTCAGGCGACGCGATCCTCTGCTACACCCAGTCATCCGCCTCCCAGCATCCCGGCGTGTGGTATGCCACCCGCGAATCGGACGACGGGCCCGGCACCTTCCGCGAGCCCGTCCTGATCGAAGCCGGCAACGGCTTTTACGACAGCTTCTCCTCACGCGACCCCGACCGCTGGGGCGACTACGCCGGCGCGGTATCCGACCCGGAGGATGAGACCTTCTGGGTCGCCAACGAGTTCAGCCGGATCCCGGCCGTCGCCGCCTCCAAGTGGGGCACGCGCATCGCTCACGTCGCCACCCTCCCACCCACCTCGCGAGCGGACTTCGACGACGACGGCGACGTGGACCTCGACGACCACGCCCATCTCCAGGCATGTCTCTCCGGTGCGGGCATTCCCCAGAACGATCCGCTCTGCCATGACGCCCGGCTCGACAACGACAGCGACATCGACGCCAGTGACCTCGCACTGTTTGTCACCTGCCTGTCCGGCAGCCAGATCCCGGCCGATATTCAATGCCCCATGTGAACCGGCCCGGCACCCCGCCGCGCCGCGTCCGATAGCCTCTCCCCGCTCTTTCAGCAGATGCGAAAGCGGTGACGCCGGAAGCTTACTTCCCCGTCCCGACGGGACGATATCGATTGGTCAGGGGTGGATACTTCGAGTCTTTCGGCGGACCGGTTATGGGCCTTCTCTCACCAAGATACAGCATCGTCCGCGGCGGCCGGCCTCACACCGCGACGCCGGCCTCCCACGATGAGCTGGTCGCCCTGCGGACGGAACTCGAACTGCTCAGGCGGTTCGCCGCGGGAGCGTCCGATCGCGTCATGCAGGCGCTGCGACAACGTCTCGACCTGCCCGACCCTCCGGCCCGGGGGCCGAACGCCGAGGATCTGCGCGACATCATCACCACCATCGAGGACGGGCTGTCCTCGAAGACAACCAGTGCCATCAACGCCATCGACAGAAAGCATCCGGATCTGGCCGCGGAGTTGAACATGGACAATATCGCGAGAGAGGGCGATCAGTTCTCCGAGGACGTGCTGGCGGCGATCAAGACCTCCGGAGCCGCCGATGCCAGGGAGATCGCCCGGGAGTACAAGGCCGCCCGGCGCAAGACCTCCCGCGGCAAAACCCGGGCCAAGGCCGAACCCGCCCGGAAAGAGGACGAGGAGGAGGTCATCACCGACTGGGCCGCGGACCTGGACGATCCTGGGCAGAACGCCGCGCGGGAACATGTCGCGCCGAGCGGCGCCGAAGATGAGGACATGGAAGCCCTGATCGCCCGGGCCCTGGCCGACACCGATGCCATCGAGGCGAGCACACCTGGCGATGGTGGCGCGGCGGATGAACCCGCGCTGCCTCCCGCCGGAGAGGATGAGGCGAACCTGACCGACGAAATCCTCGCCCAGGCCGCCGATACGGCCCATGCCGCCGAGGGCGGTCCGCTCGACGAAACCGGCGAGCTGCTGCGGGAGCTCGATGTCAACGAGGTTCTCGCCGCCGGGTCGCTCCCGTCAGAGGAGCCTTTTCCGGTCGCCGATGCCGCCCCGGAGAACAGCCTGGATGCCCAGGCGGAGGACATCAGCTCCGACCTCGCCGCGGCCCTGGCGGATGCCGGCGAGCAGGTCGCCGAAGCCAACGAGGCCCTGACCTCGGTCGGCGACAGCATGATGGAGCTCAGCGTGGAGATCGCCGAGGCCACCAGCCTGGGACCGGCCGCGGCCGCCGGTTTGCATCGGGATTGTGAGGACACCGGCAGGCCCGACAGCGCTGGACTCCAGGCCGATGCTCCCGCCGCCCCTTCCCGAGGCACCTCTCCTGAGAAGCCGCGGGCCCTGGCGGAGCTCAAGTCCGAGATCGCCACCCTCGAAGCCACCTTCAGCACCGCCTTCGGCCAGCTCACCGGCATCCTCGAGCGGGTTGAGGACACCTGGAACACCGCCCGTGCCGGAGCGGCCGAGGCCCATCGCTTCCGCGAGCTCATCGCCCGGATGGACGAGGCCCAGTCCGCCCTCGCCGACGCCCGGGCGGAGACCGACCAGGCCGAAGCCGCCTTCCAGGCCTCGCGGCGCAAGCTCGACGCCGCCCGCGCCGCCTGGGAGCAGGCCCATCGCGAGGCGGTCACGGCGGCTGCCAACCTCACATGAACCCCGCCATGCGGAGCGGACGGCCTCCGCGCCGGCCGATTCTGCGGGAGAGCCCACCCGTCCGGCGTGCCCGGCCCGACCAGAACGGCTGGACTCCGTCTCAGCCGGCCCCCTCGCGCCCCGGCGCCGGCAACCGCGGATACCAGACCCTGATCAGCAGCCACGAGCCCAGCAGCACCACCAGCCCGCACGCCGCCGCGGGGAGCCAGCGGTGGGTGACGAGGTAGCACGGTCCGACGTACATGGCTCCGAACCAGGGCAGGGCGATCCCCAGCGACGCCAGATCAACCGCGAAGGGTTCCTTCCTGAACGCCGGGGTCTCCCGCGCGACCTCCCGTGCCACCGCGCCCCAGGCACCGGCCGGTTGCGTGGTGCGGTAGAAGTGAGCCAGCACCGTCATGGGCGGCGGCGCGGTCGCGAAGGTGACCATGACGCACGCCGCCAGCGAACACACGGCCAGGAACGGAATGGTGATGTAGACGGGCACGGATCCGCCCCAGCCCATGTACCTGGCGACAGGTTCGTCGACGAAGGTCTGAACAAGCGACAGGACCATGCCGGTCCAGATGCCCGCCGCAAAGCCGTAACCGGTCAGCCGCCACCAGTACCAGCGCAGCACGTTGGGCAGCAGCACCGCCGAGCCGAGAAAGCCCAGGATCCAGATGATCATGGTGTTGATCGAGTTGCTGGCGAAGGAGATGGCGATGCCGATCAGGATCATCAGCAGGCTGGCCGCGTAGCTGATCCGGACGTAGTGCCGGGGAGAAGCCGCCCGGCGGACGTAGCGCTGATAGATGTCCCGCACCAGGTAGGACGCCGCCCCGTTGACCATGGCGCTGAAAGTAGCCATGAAGGCCGAGATCAGCGCGGCCAGGGCGATCCCCTTGAGCACCACCGGCAGACGGTAGGCGATGACATAGGGCAGGATCTTCTCCGCGTCGAACTTCTCCCCCGACCCGGCGACGGTGACCAGCCCCAGGATGGCGATGGCCATGGCCATGGGAAACCGGACCGTATGACAGACGCCCCACAGCATACCGGCCAGGGACGCCTCGCGCGGGTTCCGGGTGGCCAGGAACTTCTGGAAGTCGTAGAGCTGTTCCGGGCCGCTGACGCCCAGCAGCAGGCCCTTCATCACGAAGGTCAGCACCACCGCCCCGAAGAGCGTGTACATGTCCGCACTGTTGGCGATGCGCCATGGCGGCACCAGCGTGTACCAGGCCTCCGGACTGACCTGCACCATCCGTCCGGCCCCGCCGGCCAGACGTTCCAGCGCCGAGCCGACCGCCTGGGCGTCGAAGGCGGTCAGTCCCAGCCAGGTGATGATGCAGGCCCCGGTGGTCAGCACGATGGTCTGGAAGAACTCGATGATGGTCAGCCCGGTGAACCCGCCCATCACCACGTAGGCGCCGGTCAGGCTGATGATGGTGGTGGCGCAGATGCGGTCGTGCCAGATCGGCGCCAGCGTCGGGAACCACTGGGCCATGGGCAGGATCTGCGATCCGAATTTGCCCATGCCCACGGCGGTGTAGCCGATGAAGGTGGTCAGGGTCAGCACCGCGAACACCGTGTAGGCCAGCCTGGCCATGTCGCCGCCGCGACCGGGACCGAACCGGTACACCATCCACTCCGCGCCGGTGATCACGCCGCTGCGCCGGATCCACTTGCCCATGTAGGCCAGGTAGAAGCCCGCGATCAGGAACCCCCACATCCACTGGAGCCAGAAGCCGTTGAAGCCGTAGGCCACGAACATGGACACGATCCACATCGTTCCGGTGATGTCGAAATAGCTGGACGATCCGCTCATGGCGATCATCCACCAGGGCAGGCTCCGCCCCCCGAGGAAATAGGATTCCAGCCCGCGCGACGCGCGTCGCTTGACGATGAAGCCGATGACGATCACCGCGCCCACGTACCCGGCAATGATCAGAATGTCGATGGGATGCATGTCGGCCGCCATAACACAGGGTCAGGAACTCATGCCCCTCGCCTCCGGGGGGCGAGCGCATGATACGCCAGACGGGCCTGGAGTCCACGAGCTCCTGTTCGTCTTCGAACGGCTCCATGGCCCCGATGGCACGCATCGACGCGCCGCCGTTGCAGCCTGCGTCAGATCTGACCTGTATGGAAATCACGCACGAAACAATAAATCTGTTGCTTTATTGCCGAAACGCGCGCATACTTCTCCTGTAGCATCGGCGCGGTCGTTTCAGACCGTCACGACAAGAACGCTTTCCCCCGACTGCGAACCATTTCCGGCGGGCGGACGTATCAATCCATGTTCTCTTCTCTCTCGCGGCGGCCGACCCCCGGGTCGGCCGCTGCCGTTGATGCCCTGCGAAATCCCCATTCTATAGTATGCGTCATTCGAGAGTCATCACCTCCAGCAATGAATCATCACTCTCATTGATGCACCGCCGGCCGCGCAGGCCGGTTCCCGTCGATTGACGCTCCCGTCCACCCGGCTACACTGCCGCGTGCGGCGCTCTGTGCCAGACGAGCTTCGGTCCTCGACCCCGGGAGATCCGTCGTGAAGATCGAATCGGTTGACCTGTTCTACCTGTCCATGCCCGAGGTGCTCGACATCGGCGACGGCAGCCAGGATGCCCTGCTGGTCCGCATCCGCGGCGGCGGGCACGAGGCCTGGGGCGAATGCGAAGCCGCCCCGCTGGTATCCCTGGCCAGTTGGTGCTGCCCCATGTCGCACATGGCCTGCAAACCGCTGGCCGTCTCCGTCCTCGGCCAGACGCTGAACTCCCCCGCGGACATCGAGCGCATCGGCGGACTGGTGCGGACCAACAGCTTCGACCTGCTGCAGGCCGACCACACCCTCTCGGGGATCGACGCGGCCATGTGGGATCTGCTGGGCAAAGCCCAGGGCAGGCCGGTCTATGAGTTGCTCGGCTACAGGAAGTCCTGCCCCAAGACGCCCTACGCCTCCGCCCTTTTCGGCGATACGCCGCAGGAGACGCTGGCCAAGGGTCGCGCCTACGCCGACGCCGGGTACCGCGCCGCCAAGTTCGGCTGGGGCCCCTTCGGGCACACCATCGTGCAGGCCGACATCGACCAGCTCCACGCCGCCCGCGAGGGGTTCGGTGCGGACGGCATCCTGCTCATCGACGCCGGCACGGTCTGGGGCGAGAACGTGGAGCGGGCCGCGCAGGTGCTCGATACGCTGGAGGAAGTCAAAGCCACCTGGCTGGAGGAGCCCTTTGGATCGGAAGCGCTGCACGCCTACGCGGCACTGGCCGGGCGGATGAAGTCAGTGAAGCTGGCCGCCGGCGAGGGGGCTCATAACTTCCACCTGGCCCGCAACCTGATCGACTACGGTGCCATCGGCTACGTCCAGATCGACGCCGGGCGCATCGGCGGGATCACGCCGTCCAAGCAGGTGGCTGACTACGCCGCCACCCGCGGCGTGACCTACGTCAACCACACCTTCACCAGCCACCTGGCGTTGTCGGCCTCATTGCAGCCTTTCGCCGGACTGGAGCGGGACGTGATCTGCGAATACCCAGTGGAACTCAAACCGCTGGCCCGTGACCTGGTCCGCGACCCGATCGGCCGGGATGCCAACGGGCAGGTGCGGGCCCCGGACGCGCCGGGTCTGGGCGTCGAGGTCAACCTGGACACCGTGCGGCAGTACCTGGTGGACACGGAGATCCGCGCCGGCGGGAAGGTGCTCTACGCCACGCCGGAGGTGTGACCGCGAACGTGTCCGGTCGACCGCAGGCCGGACCTCAGTTCATCCGGCTGAAGTCGATGTCCAGATTGGTGCCGAGGTTGTCCACCCGGAAACGGAATTCCAGCAGAGCGCCGCAGCCGAAGTCGTCTCCGTCGCGGAAGACGCTGGTTTGTTCCGACGGGCCCAGGCCACCGATGATCTGGGCATCCCCGCGCACGAGGACGGCCTGGATATCCTCGCAATTACGCGCATAGGAATACGTCTCGCCGGGTTCCAGCACGGTGCTGACCACGGCGTTGGTTTCCTCCAGCACTTCTTCCGGAATCAACTGGTCATCATCGACAAAGAGACGCACTTCCACAGGGAATTCGCTGTCATTGAACAGTTCCACTGTCGTCCGCGGCTGCAGCAGCGGGCAACCCTGCAACGAGATCGATGCCAATGCAGACAAGGCGAACAAGCGGATCATCGTGGGTCTCCTTCAAAAACGGGCCATTCTGAAAGAAGCGTCGTGCATGCGCTCGGAATCGAGGGGCAGGGTCTGTCCTTCCCTCTATAGGGTTATAGGCCCGCTGTCATTCCCTGAGCGGGGATGACAGGAGATAAATTCTGGTTCATGTCGCATTCTCGGCACGCCGGGAATGGATCGCAGATCGCCTCGCGTCCCGCCGGATGCCCATCAGCGGTGTATTCCCACGCACTTGAGGGTATTCTGGCGTGTTCTGGAGGCATGGAAGCTATCCAGCAGCCCTGAACGACCTCACCACAACCACCAGTAGATGCTGAACCACAGCACCGCGTAAACCCCGAACCACAGCGACAGCCGCTGGTACCACGGACGCGCCGGTTCGTCGCCGCGATCCCAGATCAGCGCCGGCCGCCACAGGAACGGCCACCATTTGCCCTCGATCGGCGCGGGGGTGTTCAGAGACACCACCATGATCCCGAAGAGGGTGATCACCTGGGCGATGAAGCCGTGATAGAGCCAGTTGATGTGGATGTCACGGAGATGCAGGGTTATCACGGTGGCGATCTGGATGAGCAGGCCGCCGACGATGCCGAACACCGCGCCCGCGTAGTTGGTCCGCCGCCAGAACACGCCCAGCAGCACCACGGACGCGAACGGCGTGGCCAGATACGTCACCGCCGACTGGAAGTAGACAAAGATTCCCCAGCGGGAGACGATCGGTGATACCAGCGCGGCGATGACCAAAGCCACGATCGAAGCCGCCTGTCCCACGACCACCAGCCGATGATCGTCCTGTTCCCCGGGCTTGAACCGGCCGTACACGTCGAACGCGAAGATGGTGGCGATCGAGTTGGCCAGCGAGCTGATCGTGGACATCACCGCCGCCAGGAACCCGGCCAGGACGATCCCGCGCAAACCCCAGTCAGGCGCCAGGACCTCCAGGGCAAAGGGCATGGCCTGGTCGGCGTTCTCCAGCGTCTCGGCTCTGCCCAGGTGATGAATCCAGTAATAGACGATCAAGCCCAGGAAGCTGGTGACCAGCGGGCGGAGGAAGTTGACGAACCCGGCGAAGACGATGCCCATCTTGCCGTCCCAGACCGACCGGGCGGCGAGCACGCGCTGAATCATGGCCTGGTTGGACGCCTGGTAGAACAGGGCCAGCCCGAAGGTGGAGACGATCAGGCCGGCAAAGGGTACTATGGGGTCATTCGCTGGCTGGTAGAGGTGGAAGCGGTCGGGATCGGCCTCCTTGATCGCGCTCCAGGCCTCGAAGAGGCCGCCGGGCAGCCTGTCCAGGGCGACAAAGAACAGCACGATGCCCCCGCCCAGCAGCATGGCGCACTGGGCCGCGTCGGTCCACACCACCGAGGCCAGCCCGCCCTTGACGGTGTACGCGCCGACCAGCACGACAATCGCCCACAGCACCAGCGAATAGTTCCACCCGGTCAGCTTGCTCAGGGCCAGGCTGCTGCCGTACAACACCGGCACCATGAAGATCAGCATGTAGGCCACCAGCATGATCCAACTGTACAGGTCCGCGCAGAACGGTCCGTACCGGCGGGAGAGGAACTCGGGCATGGTGGTGATGCGGTTGCGCAGGTAAATGGGGATGAACACCGCGATCAGGAGCGTATACGCCGGCAGGGACCAGAGTTCGCCGTTGGCGATCTTCAACCCGTGCTGGTAGGTGGCCCCGACCGTGCCGACGATCTGCTCGCTGGAGACGCTGGTGGCGACGAAGGAGCTGCCGATCAGGAACCAGGGCAGCTTCCGTGACGCGAGAAAGTAGTCCGCGGCCGACCCGGTCCGCCGGCGCGAGGACCAGAACCCCACGCCCATCACGATCAGCAGCGAACCGACGATGATGCCGATGTCGAGATTGTTCATAGGCTGGAAGTCATCCGGATGAAGTCGCTTGATCAGCAGCGTCGAATGCCGCCGCTTTTTCCGAGCCGCGACCGAACAGGCGGCGATCAGGGTAGCATGTCTGCCAGCGGCGTGCGACGCGACGCCAGGCAGGGGCGAAACGCCTCCGCGAACCTCACGCCCACGCGCTCGCCGGTATCCGCGAGCCGGCGGTGGATGAGGGTGATATAGTCCGTCCCCGCGACGCGGCGGATCACCTCCTGCTGGCTGGCGTGCAGCACCATCAGGGGGGTCATCTCGTCAACCAGCGACTCGGGGATCTCCACGAAGTGGGTGGCCTCGAAACCGTAGCCGTCCCCGGGGTCCACGTGAAAGATCCGCGGGGCGGCCGGCAGCGGAGGATGATCGGTCACGATCGACGCGATCGGCGCCAGCATCGCACACTGAAAGACCAGGGCGGCGGTGATTGTGTGGTCGAGGTTGTAGTCGGCCGTAAAGTGGGTGAACACCAGCTCGCTGCCGTGCTTGCGCAGGGCGTCGATCAGCCGCAGGCGCATCTCCCAGGTGTCGTACAGGGCCTCATCGTGGGCGCCCAGGCAGTCATAGTTCGCATCGAGATGTGCCGCCACCTGGCGCATTTCGGCGTCGCGGATGCGGGCGGCCTCTGCGTGGGTGATGTCGGCCAGATCGCTCATGCCCTTGTCACCGTTGGTCGTGCAGATGAAGGAGAGGGTATCTCCGCGGGCGCGGTACTTGAGCAGCGTGCCCAGGGCATACATCTCGTCGTCCTGGTGGGCGCCGACAAAGGTGACGTTCATGGACCAACCTCCAACATGCGGAAGCACACGCGGGTCGGACAAGGCACGCGGCACGCGAAACGGCCGACAGGCACCGGCCGCCACAGAACACGGCGCCGGCTGCTACCCGAATTCAATCCTGCGCTATTTGAACACCAGCGCGACCTTCAATGCCGACTCCGGGCGATGGGCGGCAACGGAGAACGCTTCCTGCCACTTCTCGAATGGGAACCGATGGGTAACGACGCTGCCCAGGTCAAGCTCGTCCGCGAGAATCGCTCCCAGCGACGCATCCAGTAGATCCTCATCGTTACACGCCCCGACCAGCTCGATTTCCCTGGCCAGCAGCCGCAGCATATCCACCCGCGGCCGCGAAGGCATCACCGCGAAGACCACCACCCGCCCGCGCGGCCGGACCGCCGCGATGCAGAGGTCCAGGGCCTCCTGCGCATCGACCGCCAGGATGGCCGCGTCGGCCCCCCGCGGGCCGAGCGCCGCCCGTACCGCGGCCATCGGATCACACGGTTCCGCCACGTTCACCGCAGCCGCGCCGGCCGCACGTTGCAGTCGGAAGTCGTGCCGCCCGACGATCACCGTCCGGACGCCCGCGCGGATCAGCAGCCGGCTGATGATGACGCCGAACGGCCCGTCGCCGACCACCAGCGCACTGCCGCCCGACTCCACCCTGGCCCGCCGAACCGCCTCCATGCACACCGCCACCGGCTCCAGCAGTGCCGCCTGGGCCGGGTCGACTGACTCCGGCAACCGCCGCGCCCGCGTCGCCGGGATACAGAAATACTCCGCGAACGTCCCGCCGCGATCCACCCCCAGGTGCCCGAGCGAGACGCACAGGTGGCCCAGCCCCGCGCGACACTCGACGCAACCGCCGCACGGGATCACCGGATGCACCGCCACCCGGTCGCCGATCGCGAAGCCGCTCACCCCCGAACCGACGCCCGCGACCACCCCCGCAGCTTCGTGCCCCAGCACCCGCGGCAGGGCCATGCCCCAGGGATTGGACCGGATGTCGTGCAGGTCCGATGTGCAGATGGTGGTCGCGACCGTACGGACCAGCAGCTCATCGGCCTGCGGTGCCGGCCGGGCCAACTCCACCGGCATGAGCTGCCCCGGCGCCTGGAGTTCCAGGGCCCGCATCCTCGTTGTGGATTCCGCCATCGCGTTCCTTGGTTACCAGCGCATCGGACTGGATTCAAGAATTGGATTGGAACCGCGGAGGCACGGAGGGCACGGAGAAGAAGCGTGTCAGGGAACCGCAGAGGCGCGAAGCCCGCAAAGGAATCCTGCGTTTTGAATTCCTCTCTGTGCTCCGTGGCTCGGCGGTTCAAGCTCTTCTTTGCGTCCTTCGCGTCTCCGCGGTTCGATTCATTACCATGCCAGCGGTTTGCGCCATTGCTCGGCCAGGTGACTCACGGACATCATGTGCGTGCCGTCGGAGTCTTCCCACAAGAGGTGCTCGCCGCCGTCGGCCGTGCCCAGCACTTGGGCGGTCACGCCATCGAGTTCGCGCGCACCTGCCAGAACCCCGGGGGCATTCGCCTTGCTTACTTGCACGACGTAGCCACTGGTCACGGGGGTGAATCGCTCGAAGCCGGGCTCGCAGGCGATACCGCACTTGCCCGCGAAAGCCATCTCCGCCAGCGCGGGCAGAATGCCGTCGTCGCCGCAATCGTGCGCGGCCAGGATGAGCCCTTCGCCGATCCAGCCGGCCACCGCACGATGCAGAGCAGCGGTATCGGCAATGCGGGCCTCGGTCCACGACTTCGCCGCCAGCCCGACGAACAGGAACCGCGCGCCCTGCACAGGCTTGGCGTCCATGGTCACGCAGCGGGCCACGTCGTCGATCACGCTGATGGCGCTGATCAACAGCGTCGCGGGAATGCGGATTCGGTTGTTGTGCAGCCCGATCCGCTCCGCGAGCTTAGCCGCGTCCGCCGGATCGAGGGCGAACTCGTTGTTGAGCGAGTCCTTGCCGGAGATGAACGGTGTCCCATGCGTGATGCTGGCGTCGTAACAGCCCTGGCAGGCCCGCACCAGGGCGCCCATCACCCGCGGGTCGTCGCAATTGCCCCAGCAGAAGTTGTCCAGGATCGCCGTCTGCTTTGGATCGCCGCCGACGCAGACCACGTTGCGGATGGCTTCATCGATCGCGGCTACCGCCATCCAGTACGGGTCCAGCTCGCTGAGCTTTGGACAGATTCCGCAGGCCAGGGCGACGCCGCGCCGGCTGTCCAGCCGCGGGCGGATCACCGCGCCGTCGGAGGGCCCCTCGCCGGGGCCGACCAGCGGCTTGATCACGCTGGCGCCCTGCACCTCGTGATCGTACTGGCGGATGATCCATTCCTTGCTGGCGGCATCGAGGGAGGAGAGCGCCTGCGTCAGGGAGTTGTTGGTGCCGGTGTTCTCCCGCGACCGGCCGGCAGGGGCGCCGGCCGCTACAGGCGCCCACGCCGCCTCCCGCCGCGTTTTCGGTATCCCGTCATGCAGAATCCGGCAATCGATCTCGCCGACCACGCTGCCCTGGTAGCGAATGACAAGCTGCCCGTCGTCACGAAACGTGCCGAATGCCGTCGCTTCGACGTTCTCCGCCCGGCAGATCGCCTGCAACGCCGCCCAGTTCTCCGGCGGCACGGAGAGCACCATCCGCTCCTGGGCTTCGCTGATCCAGATCTCGTCGTAACGCAGCCCGGCGTACTTCAGCGGCACCTTCTCCAGATCGACCTCGGCGCCGAGCTCCGCGGCCATCTCCCCCACCGCGCTGGACAGCCCGCCGGCACCGCAGTCGGTGGTGGCCGTGTAGAGGCACCCGGAAGCGTGGTCGCGGGCCTGGAGCATGGCGTCGAGGACCTGCTTCTCGGTGATGGCGTTGCCGATCTGTACGGCGTGGGAAAACTCGTCGGCGTGGGTGTCGGTGAGCTCCGCGGAGGAGAAGGTCGCCCCGTGGATGCCGTCGCGGCCGGTGCGCCCGCCGATGACCACCACCAGGTCACCTGGCCTGGGCGCCTTCTTGATGCGGTCACGCGGGATGAGCCCCACACAGCCGCAGAACACCAGCGGATTGCCCAGGTAGCGGTCGTCGAACAGCACGGCACCGTTGATGGTGGGGATGCCCATGCGGTTGCCGTAGTCACGAACGCCGGCGACCACGCCCTTGAGCACACGGCGCGGATGCAGCACGCCCTTAGGCAGCAGATCCATGGGGAAGTCAGGCGTCGCGACGCAGAACACGTCGGTGTTGGCGATCGGCTTGGCCCCCAGTCCGCAGCCCATGATGTCCCGGATGCACCCGCCCACGCCCGTGGCCGCTCCGCCATAGGGCTCGATCGCGGAGGGATGGTTGTGCGTCTCGACCTTGACGGCAACGCCGAAGTCATCATCGAAAACGATGATGCCGGCGTTGTCCTCGAAGACCGACAGGCACCAGTCCACCCTGCCGGAGTCGATCAGCTCGCGCGTGGCCCGGGCCACGGTATCCTTGAGCAGGTTGTGATAGGTGATCTCGACGGGGCCGCCCGCGCCACCGGCCTGCTTCGCGCCGCCGGGCAGGGAAGCCGATTCCGGCATCGGCGCCCCCACATACCGCACCGCGCTCTTGAGCGTCTTGTGGACGCAGTGTTCGCTCCAGGTC
>CAYVVX010000042.1:0-15102 GCA_964455315.1 uncultured Planctomycetales bacterium
TTTCAGGAACCAGTCGCGGCGCCCCTTTTCCTGGAGCACGCGGGGCAGGAGGCGGCGCTCGCATTCCTCGAACTGCCACAGGTCGCCGGTGTTGCCTTTGCGTTCCTGCTGCACCCGGAGCTGGCTGACGCGGTCGGTGATGGTTTTCTTGTTCGTGGTCGAGGGCAGGTAGAAGAAGGTTTCCACCAGCACTTCGAGATTCTCGCCTTTCTCGGCGGCACCGCTGTTCAGAATCGTGGTGTAGGCACCGGCGGCGGCCTTCTGCTGGTCCTCGTTGCCAAGCTCGCAGGCGGCGACGATCAAATGGCAGGTCTTGCGCAGCTCTTTGGCGTCCTTGGGCGAGGTGTTGAGCATGCCGATGAACTGGTCGACCGCTTCGCGCAAAACGTAGAAGCGGGCCACGCGGGTGGCCCGGCCCATCTCCGCGTCGTTGAAACCGGATTTCACCTCGTTGCGGATGTACTCCAGGACCATGTCGCGGGACAGATCGCGCGGCATCGTTGCCGTCGAGCATTCCTGCGGCTGCACGTAATCCTTCAGCAGTGCGTTGGTATGCTCTTTGGTGTACTGGCCTTGTCGCGGCATTGTAGGACTCCCGGCGGATGTCTCCGCCCTGACTTCATTCGCCTACCACTCGGTGCCCGGTTCGCGGTCGGTGGGCCCGCCGAAGCTGTCCAGCGCGCCCGGCATGAACTGATGGCATCGCGCCGTCGCGGTAGCCAGGTCGGCGCTCGATCCGTCGATGGTGGCCGTACCGTCGGCATTCGGCTGGACCCAGGTCCCGTTGGCCTTGGCCACCTGGTAGTCGACCTTCATGGGCGCATCCATGATCCGCCGCCGGCCGGGCATATCGAAGGCGTTCCCAGTCGCGTGCTGGCCCTTGATCATGAGCTGTTCGCCGAATTCCGGATCGATGCAGTGACCACAGTTCATCAACACGTGGCCCATCTCGTGGGCGAATGTATAGCGCGCGTCGTTCGGGGTCTCGACCATGCGCGGGCTGTGCACCAGGAACGCGGGTGGGAACATTTTCTTCTTGAACAACCAGGTCGCGATACCGAACAGGATGCTGTCGCCGGTGTTGTCGAAGTCCTTGAGGATGATGCCGTCGAACCACTCCGTGCGGCACGAGGCCTTGATGAGCACGTGGCTGTGGTGACTGCTGTCGTGGGGCACGCTGCCCAGGGCCGCGGAATCGAGCGACGGATTGCCCGCGGAGAAATCGACGTCATCACTGGAGACTCGCTCGACCTTCGAGAACTGCGTATGGTCGGCGTCCTTGAAGACCAGGACGTAATGCGAGCCTTCCTCGCCGGCCGCCAGGGCGCCTTCGGTCTCGCGCTTGACCACCCGCGTCCAGAAGACCTGGTTGCCATCCTTGCGGTGGGCTTCGAGCTTGCTCTTGACCGCCCCGGCCACCGAGCTGACTGTCTGGTTGGCCGAGAAGCTGTGAGTCAGCTCGACGCCGTCGACCTTGAAGGTCAGCTTGGACGCCGGCGGGGCGGCGCCGCCTCCCCCCGCGACGCCCGTGTTGCCGCGGGCCTTCGCGCCGGTGCCGGCCTGGGAGCCGAGCAGGATGATGTGCTCGAGAATGCCGTGCTTGTAGATCTTCTTCAGGTGCGGGCGCAGGCCGGTTGATGCGTACACCCGGCGGACCTGCCCGTAGACCACACGGCGGACGTCCTCTTCGCTGCAGCAGCCGTCCAGGATGTGCACGGCCATGCGCATCTCGTTCTTGAGTTCGCCAACCTCGGCGAGCGCTTCCGTCCGGCATTTCTTGTCGGTACACATCGCGGGGATGTAGCGGGCCCGCACCTTCTGGTCGAGGATCTCGGCGTAGCGCCGGGTGTCCTCGGTTTGCTCGGCTGTCATCGCCGTCGCGGTGCCTTCGTCCTCGGGGGCGGGCGTACCCTCCTCGGAACTGGCCGCCCCTCCGATGAGCCCGCCGACCACCGCGCCGCCGACCGCCGCTCCGCCGATGATGGCCCCCTTTTCCTTGTCGGAGAGCTTGTTCTCGGTGAGCATCACCGCGGCCGCAGCGGCGCCTCCGCCGACCACGGCTCCGACCACGGCTCCACCGGCGATCCCGCCGGCGGTCGGGCCGTGACCCGCGGTGGCGCCCAGCGCGGAGTCGGGCGCCGCTGCGCCGACCATCGGGTCCTGGTAGTAGTCGCCGACGAACAGGGTGTGATCCGCGATCTTGTCGCCGGCTTCGGTGACCAGGCGCAGGTACTTGGACCGGTAGTAGTTGGTGTCGCCCACCCGCTTGCAGATCACGATCAGTCGCCGATCCGTGTTGCCTGGCAGGCGGAACCCCTTGGGGGCGTTGGGGTCCGGCCGACTTTCCTCGTCGCGCTTGACCAGGGTCTTGCCGGCTTCGGGGACGCGCTTGTAGAGCGGCTGGAGCACCTGCAGCTCGACTTCCACCTCGGCCAGGCCCTGCTTGCCCGCGGTCACGTCATGCACTTCGATGCGGAAGTGGTCCGGGTCGTTCCAGGTGGCGACCTCTTCGGGGTCGGCGTTGCGTCCGGCTACGTCGTCGGCGCCGTACTCGGTGAAGAATTCCTTGGTGTGCCCGTTGTCGTTGAAGCCGGCCTTGTCGGTGATGTAGTTGCTGATGCCCAGGCGGGTGAGCCCGGCCTGGGTGCGGTCGCCCATCGTCGTGGTCTGGCCCAGGAACCGGATCTTGGCCGGCGGGTAATCCACGCGCACGGACTCTACCTTGGCCTTGTCCTGGTCGGCGGTCTCGCCTTCCTCTTTCTCCGGAACGATGATCTCGTCGCCTTCTTCGAGCGTGGCCTTGTCGGCGAGCGGGGGATTCTTGGCCCGCCACTTCTCGCAGTTGCGAAAACCCTTCTCGGCCGCGAACTCGCAGAAGAACTGCCCCTTCTTGGCGATGATCTTCTCCGGCGCGGGCGGCGCCGCTCCGCCCGCGGGGTCCGCGGGAACGCCCGGCATCCCGGCGGGGGGCGTCGCCGGCGGCGTCGCTCCGCTGGGAGGAACGGGCGGTGTTGTCGGTGTATCACCCATGTGCCATGCCCTCACATCTGACCGCCGGCGCCATCCGCCGGCGGGCTACAACCTGCACGAATCGCCGAATCCCGTCCCTACACCGTCCGCTGCCACGACTTGTTGTCCAGCCGCGGATAGGTGATGTCGCACTGACCCTTGGGCACGATCACGTGCGCTTCGCCGTTGCTGTCCAGCGAGCCCTTGTGCTCCTTGCCCTTGGAGTCGATGATCCGGTATTCCTCGCCGGCGCAGGGATTGCCTTCCTCGTCGACCAGCTTGAGGTCGATCCAGGTGCTGTCCTCCTCCTCCGTTTCATCTTCCTCGAACTGGTGTCCGGCCAGCGTGCCCCGGGCTTCAGCCGCTTCGCGCTGCTCACCACCGGAGTAGGTGGTGTCCTGGCCGGGGGTGGCCTTATCGGCGGCCAGTGGTGCTTCCGGCGCGGCCGGCGCGGTGGCGCCCGCTGAAACCGGCGAGACCGGCGGGCCTGATCCGCTGTTGATGTTGACCAGCGGTCCGCCCACGATGAACACCGCCGAGGGGCTGATCACGACGCTGCTGCCGCCGCATTTCAGCTCGATGCCGGAGGACGCCTCGAGCTTGATGCTGGTCGCCTTGACGGCGTAGGTGGTCTGCACCTCGTGCTTGTGGTTGGCGCCGTACTTCTCGACCACGTCGCCCTGCACTTCGCGCGAGCTGGTGCCGATGACCTTGATCGACTCCTTGCCCTTGATCTCCAGGTTGTGGTCCCGCTTGATCAGGGCCTTGCAGTCCTGACCGATCTCGAGGTCGCTGTCCTTGGCGACCTTCTCGATCTTGTTATTGCCGACCGTCAGGTGGCGGTTGGCTCCGACGTTCTCCACCCGGTCGTTGTTGACCCGGACGTGCAGATCCTTCTGAGCGTAGAGCAGGATCTGCTCGCTGTCCTTGGCGTCCTCGAAGCGGATCTCGTTGGTTCCGCCGCCGCCCTTGCTGGAGTGCGTCTTGATCACGCTTTTGGTCTTCTCGTCCGGCAGCGTGTACGGCGGCATGTGGTCCTTGTTGTACACCCGCCCGATGATGATCGGCTGGTCGGGGTCTCCGTTCAGGAAGTCCACGATGACCTCCTGGCCCACGCGGGGCAGGAACAGCATGCCGTAACCGCCGCCGGCCATCCCCTGGCACACGCGGATCCAGCAGGAGGAGTTCTCGTTGAACTCGCCTTCGCGGTCCCAGTCGAACTGAACCTTGATCCGACCGTACTCGTCGGTGTAGATCTCCTCGCCGGAGGGCCCGACCACGCGGGCGGACTGCGAGCCGCGCACCACCGGCCAGGGGGTGATTCTCGGCGGGCGATACACGATCACCGCGGGGATGCACTCGAAGCGGTTCTCGTAGACCGGCCCGTCCAGGTCCATCACCCCGGTGGCGAGCACGTCGTCGATCAGATTCGGCAGGGTCAACGCGTCCAGTGGATGATCGCCGGCGACAACTGCGCTGGTGGCGTCGCGGGCCACCTGGCCGGCGTGAAACAGCCAGTGGGACAGGGCCCGGTGGGCGGTGGGATCGCCCCCGCCGAGCTTGCTGGCGATCGACAGCAGGGCCTCGGCGAGGTTGCGGACGGTCTCATCGCCGCTTTGTCGCGCCGCATGAAGCGACTGGCTTACGCGGGCGTCCAGCAGGTTGTTGTCGCCGTTGGTGCCGACATTGGTCCTGGCCACCGATTGCCGGCCGGAGTGGGTGATCCGGGTGAGCACGTACTCCCCGTCGGTGGCCTGCGAGCGGTGCCCGCTCATGGCGAACACGTGCGCCGGGGAAAGCTTGTAGGAGTTGCTTTGTCCGACCCCCATGGTCCGGCCGCATTCGAATTCCTCGGCCCTCATGGTAGCCAGGCTGGTGCCGCGGGCCTGCTCAAAGTACTCGCCAGGGTAGTCGAAGAACTCGAGCCCCTCGTCGCGGCCCGAGGTGGCTTTCGCCTGCAGCGGCAGGGGTGGATTCTGCCAGTTGAAGTCGTTGAGAACCACGGCACCTGGGCGGACGGACTGCCCCAGCCGGAAGCGGGAGATCCGCTCGCCGGTGACATTCATGCCGCTGGCGGGCAGGTACGGAAGCGGATCACCCTCCCAGGCGACATAGGCCGCGGTGGAGTTGGCCATGACCAGCTTGTGGGCTTCCTCGGTCTGCTCGAAGTACCACCAGATGCCCTCCTCCTCCATCAGGCGGCAGATGAAGTTGTAGTCCGTTTCGCGGTACTGCACGCAATACTCGCGTCGGGGCGGATCGGGGGAGAGCTGGAAGCTGACCCGGTCGCTGGCGATGCCCGCGTCGGTCAGGACGGCGGTGATGATCTCCTTGGCGGTCTTGTTCTGGAAAATGCGCGAGCCGTAGCGATGGGTCAGCAGCCACACCTCGGGCACCAGCTCGACGCGGTAGTAGAGCAGGTCGACGGTCTCGCCGGTCAGCTCGAACCGGCTGACCACGCCGTGGAACCAGCGCGGATTCTCCCCCAGCGTGTCGTTGACGCTCAGCACCGCCGGCTTGCCGACCACGTCGTCAAACGCGACCGACTCCAGTGTGCTGGCCAGCTGGATCTCGAACCGGTAGAGCTGGCTCAAGCCCTCGGTGCCGCTGTAGCGGATGACCTGGTAGTCGTCGGGCTGTCCGCCCTCGACCTGGAAGACCATCTGCGACCGGCTCAGATCCCTCAAGAGTGCCATGCCAGGCGCTCCTTCCTCGATTACGCGAACGTGTAAGTGAACTCACCCGCGTCGTTCGCGGCCATGGTGACGGACTTGGGCATGCTCTCGCCGCCCATCTGCTCCAGCAGCCGCCGCGACAACTCCGGCAGCACGGCGACGTCGATCTGGTGGTCGATCTGGCGGGCCCCCAGGTCGACCTGCTGGCAGCGGCTGGCGATCAGGTCGTAGACCGAATCGTCCACCTCGAACTTCATCTTGTGGGCCGTCGCGACCCGCTCGCCCAGCTTGCGCACCTTCATCCGGGCGATGTTCTTGAGCACTTCCTGCGACAGCGTGAAGAACGGAACCACGGTCATGCGGGCGACCAGGGCCGGCTTGAAGTGGTTCCGCAGGTGCGGGTAGATGCCTTCCTTGAGCTCGTCGGGGTTGACTTCCTCGCCCGACTCGCACATCGACTGGATCACGTCAGTGCCCAGGTTGGAGGTCAGGAAGATCACCGTGTTCTTGAAGTTGATCACCCGCCCCTCGCCGTCGGCCAGCGAGCCCTTGTCGAACACCTGGTAGAACAGGTTCATGACATCGGGATGGGCCTTCTCCACTTCGTCCAGCAGCACCACGCAGTAGGGATGCTGGCGCACCGCCTCGGTCAGCACACCGCCTTCGCCGTAGCCGACGTAGCCCGGAGGCGAGCCCTTCAACTGGCTGACCGTGTGGGCCTCCATGAACTCCGACATATTGATGGTGGTCAGCGATGCCTCGCCGCCGAACAGCAGCTCGGCCACGCTGGTGGCCAGCTCGGTCTTGCCCACGCCGCTGGGGCCCACGCACAGGAACACGCCCATCGGCTGCTGCGGGTTGCCGATGCCGGCCTTGGACGCACGCAGCTTCTGGGCCACCATCTTGAGGGCATGGTCCTGGCCGACCACGCGGCTGCGGAGGAACTCCTCCATGTTCAGCGTCGCGGCCACCTCGTCCTTGAGCATGTTGCCCATCGGGATACCGGTCCAGTCGGCGACCACGGCCGCCACCGCGGAGGCGTCGACGTGGGGGTGCAGCAGGGGATTGTCGCCCTGGAGCTTCTTGAGCTCCTTGATGGCCGCGTCGATCTCCTGGCGCAGCCCGCTCTCGTCGACCGGCTCGGCGTCCTTCTCCTTCGCCGGCTTCGTTGATTCGGCCTTCTTCTCCTCGGGCTTCCCGCCCTCGCCGGTTTCCTTCTTCTCCGGCTCCGGCTCCGCGAAGGCCCGCAGCCTGGCCCGGAGTTCGCGCACCTTGTTGACCGCGGCGAGTTCCGCCAGCCAGGCCTTTTCGCACGCTTCGCGCTCCGCGATCAGCCGGGAGCGGGTCTTGTCCATCTCGGCCAGGACGCCGTCATCGAGGATCATCCCGCCCGCCTCGTCGCGTTTCATCGCCGCCAGCGCGGTGTCCAGATGGCTCAGGTCGCGGTCGTAGTCCTCCAGCTTTGCCGGGCGGGTGCCCAGGCCCACCGCGACGCGGGCCGACGAGGTGTCCAGCAGGTCGACCGCCTTGTCCGGCAGGAACCGCCCGCTGATGTAGCGCTTGGAGATGGTCACCGCGGCGGTGACCGCCTCGTCGAGCAGGATGACCTTGTGATGCTTCTCGTACTTGTCCTTGAGCCCGCGGAGCATGACGATGGCGTCCTCCACGGTGGGCTCGTCGCAGCGCACCACCTGGAAGCGGCGCTCCAGGGCGGCATCCTTCTCGAAGTAGCGCTTGTATTCCGCCCAGGTCGTCGCCGCGACGGTGCGCAGCTCGCCGCGGGCCAGTGCCGGCTTGAGCAGATTGGCCGCATCGCTGCCGCCGGCCTGCCCGCCGGCCCCGATCAGCGTGTGGGCCTCGTCGATGAAGGTGATGATCGGGGTCTCCGACCCCTTGATCTCCTTGATGACGTTCTTGAGGCGGTTCTCGAATTCGCCCTTGACGCCCGCGCCGGCCTGCAACAGGCCCATGTCCAGCGAGACGAGCTTGACGCCCTTGAGCGTCGGCGGCACGTCGCCTTCGACGATGCGCAAAGCCAGCCCCTCGACGATGGCGGTCTTGCCGGTGCCCGGCTCGCCGACCAGGATGGGATTGTTCTTGCGCCGGCGGGCGAAGATGTCGATCATCTGGCGGATTTCATGATCGCGGCCGAACACCGGGTCGATCTCGCCGGCGGCCGCCCTGGCGGTCAGGTCAATGGTGTACTGGGCCAGGGCCCCTTCCGGCCCGCCGCCGGGTCCGCGGGCGGCACCGCGGGCCTCGGCCGGCGCCGGCTCGCCCGAGGTTCCGACCACGGTTTCGTGGAAGTGTTCGCGAAGCTGTTCGGCGTCGATCCGCTCGAGTTCGGGGGTAAACTCTCCGACGCGCAGGTGAGCGGGGTTCAGCGCCATGGCCAGCACCAGCAGCCCGCTGCGGATCTGCTCGTAGCCATACTCGTCGGCCATCACCGCCGCGGAGCTGAACAGCTCGACCAGGTTGGGGCTCACCGCCGGCCGGCCGGTGTGCCCGGAAGGCATGTCGTCCAGGATGCGTTGCAGGGCCCGGCGGATCGGTGCCCGGTCCACCTTGAAGGTGCTGAAGATCGCGGCCACGTCGCCCGCGCTCTCGTCGAGCAGGCGCATCAGGAGATGTTCAGGGGTCACCTCGAACTGGTGACGGGTGACGCAGAGGTTCATGGCCCCCTGGAAATGGTTGATGACGGTCTGATCGAAGCGCCCGATCAACTGTCGGAGGTCGTCTGCCTTGGGAGTTGCTGCCATATCGTCACATGCCTTTCATCATGCCGCGGTCATCGGCCGGCCTCGTACCGACACCGCGTCATCATGCCCTTGCGCCTGTGGGGGAGACAGGGCTGCCCGCGTCATCGCGGTCCTGCTGCCCGTTACCACGTGTTTTGGCCGGGGAGATCCACGTGGTTTCGAACTTGACCGAAGTTGCCGGCATGTCGCCGGTTCGGACCCAACTGGTGTAACCGAGCTTGGAAGCACCGAGCCCGGAGGTGAGCTGCATCTCGGGCACCTGTCCGGGAAGCAATTCGGCTTCCAGCGTGAACGCCAGCGGGTCTTCGCAGTAGAGCATCACCAGGGCCCGGGTCTGGGCGTAGGCGTCACCGTCGGGCGTGAAACGCTGAAACTGCACCCAGTCCAGCGGCCCGACCACGATGTTGAACGAACCGCTGAGATCGAAGACCTGTCCGCCGACGGTGAAATCGGTGCCCAGGCCGCAGTTGGCCGCACCCAGCGCGTTGAGGTCGTCCGGTTTCAGCGGAACCCAGCGCCCCTGGAACTGCTGGACGCGCACATGCGTGCCGTCCCAGTAGTCGGTCAGCATGCCTTCCAGCGACGATGCGGAGCGGGGATGCTGGGTGAGCATGCCGGCGTAGCGGATCAGCCGCAGCGGCTCGACCCCCAGCAGCGACCGGCGCCATTGCGGCTGCAGTCCCAGCAGCCACATCAGGTAGTCGGTGATCACATCACGTTTTTCCTGGCCGAAAGCGACGTGATAGCGGTACTTGGTCCATGCCCGGTAGAACAGCGACGTGACCCGGTGATGGATCAGGTCGAGAAAGTCGCGCTCCGGGGTGTTTCCTTCCGTCTCCAGGTTCCGCGATGACTCGGGATGTTCGCTGTCCGGCGTCGAGGCGGCGGCGACCGAGCGGACCATTTCGACCGCGTAGTGCAGTGGCAGCGGCGTGGCCACGCCATAGAGGCCCAGGAAGGTGGTCTCCATCCGGGCGACCGGCGGATGCCCCGGCGGCTCGACCAGATCCACGCGGCGGATGTCCGTTGAGGGAAAGCCCATGCCCACGTGGGGGCGGAAGCTGATTGCTTCCTTCTCCACCGGGCCGCGGAAACCCACCGGCTCGCGGTCGGGAAACAGCCGCTCCAGCAGCCAGGTGGCCTGGAAGAAGTCGAACCGCCAGCCCTGCTGCAGCAGTCGGGCGGCGACACCGCCACCCGGCCGGTCGGCCATGCCGATGATCTCGCGGGGTTCAGGCATGGGCCGGCTCCTCCCGCGACTCGGCCGGGATGATCTGCTCGCCCCAGCGCGGCGGAAAACGATGCACTCGGCCCGACCGGGCGAACCGCACGGTCAACTGCGTGAACGCGTTGAGCGTGGCGTACAAGGCCATGAACCGCTCCACGATAATGCTGAACAGCAGGGCGTCGCCCTCGCCGGCGAAGTGATCCTCGTTGATTTCGAGATTCACCTGCGAGCCGCGCAGGACGGCGCCACGCACCATGCGCTCGCTGAACTGAGATGACACCGACAGAATCCCGTCCAGCATGCGCTGGTGGGCGAGGGCATGCTGGGCGTCATGCTCGGCCTGGAAGTCGTAGACCCGCAGCAGTTCGCGGAAGTGATCCGCGTCGGCCAGGCTCACGTAGTTGAGCGACATGTGCGAGATGAGCCGCCAGTGCAGGGCCTGCCCCAGCGGGGGGCTCACCGTGGAGGTGGGCTTGGACAGGTTGCGGAACTGGGTGTTGGCGGGGGAGCTGTCCGTCGGCTCACAGATGTCGCCGGCCCGCAGACCTTCGGGCAGGTGGCGGTTGGTGCAGGTCAGTTCGACGCTGATGGTCTCCTCGTCCGGCAGCTTGTGGGTGTCATCGGCGACGAAAGAGACATAGGTGTCCGTGCCCAGGCGCGGATTGCCGCCCAGCACATTGCGGCGGACATGCGTCTGGTAGTAGGCCGTCGCCCGTCGCTGGTCCGCGCGGCTGTGGCGGAAGGTGAAGAAGGGCAGGTATTCCCGGGTTTCCATGCTTTCGCCGCGGACCAGGCCCATCACCTGGTCGACGCTGTAGACTTCCAGGTGGCGGCGATCCTGCACGCCGCTGCGCGAGGGCTGAATGAGGTATTCGGTTCGATCGTGCTGCAGGCGGATCGGGTCGGCGGGGTGGTTGAGCAGGTTGATCACCGGGACGCAGTGCAGCCGCACGTCGTCGCGCCCGACCATGGGCAGCGTGTCGAGCCGCCGGTTGAAGGTGATGGCCAATTCCAGCGTGTTCTCGAGCTGCAGCCGGTTGACCGCCCGGTCGAGTCCCTTCAGGTCGAAGAAGCGGAACCGCTCCTTGAATGCGAAGTATTCCTGGAGGAGGCGATAGCCAGCAAAGGATCGCTGCGGATAGGGCAGCACCGCCTCGTTGCGATCCAGTCCCGCCGCCGCCACCGCTCCGGGCCCGAGTTCCACCCGCGGCGCGTTGTGTCCGCCCGAGCCGCCGCTGGCCGTAACCTGGTCCACGTGCGCCGCCAGCAGCAGGTACAGCACAAACGCCACCCGCGGGTCGCCGGGCAGGTGGATGCGCACGGATGACAGGTCGAGGTCCGCCAGCTTGGCCTTGGCGGCGGTCTGGAAGCGCAGGACCAGGCGGACCGGCTGCGATGCCGCCGTCTCCAGCTTGAGGTCGCTCAGGACCCAGGGCCGCAGCACCGTCGGCCAGCAGGTCCGGTAGAGGCAGCGGGTACCGTCCACCGGCACAGTGGCCAGGGCGGCACCGGGGGCGACGTGCAGGGGGGCCTGCATGGCTTCGATTTCCGGGCGGAACTCCACGATGGACATGGAGGGAATCGGCCGGAGGTAATGCGGCCAGAGCAGGCTCATCATGTTGGCGGTGAGTTCGGGCAGCTCGTCGTCGAGCTTCTCGCGGATGCGCCCGCAGAGGAAGGCGGTGCCTTCGAGCACGCGCTCGACGTCGGGGTCGGCGCCGCGGTCGGCGAGGGTGCGGGCGATCTCGGGATTGGTGCGGGCGAATTCCGGTCCGACGTCGCGGAGGTAGTGAAGCTCGTCCTGGAAGTAGGCGTTGCTGGCCACTTCGACACCATCCTTGCCTGACGTTCGGGGAAACGTCCGCGTTCACAGCCGGGCCGGGCCGCGCGGGCGGCGGAGGCTGTCGAACGTTCGCCGATCAGCCGGAGACTTCAAACTGCCCGTCGCCGCTGAACGCGGTTTCATACCAGACGCGGTGCTCGCCGGACTTGCCGACCAGCAGGGCGTCAACACGGAAGACCAGCGTCTGACGCGGGCCCTTGTCCTCGTCGTGGACGCTGGTCACACGCACGCGACGCAGTCGAGGCTCGAACTTCTCGACGGCGGTGCGGATGGCGTTCTCGATGATGATCTCGCGGTTGCCCAGGCCCGGGGGCAGATCGGTCATCGTCGGCAGCCCGTAGTCGGGCACCGCTTCGCTCATGTCCTGCCGTGAGTTGAGCAGCTTGCCCAGATGCTGGCGCACCGACTCCATCAGCGCTTCGACATCCTCGGTGGTCCGGGATGCGAAACTCCTGGTGCCGGTCTGCTGCCCGCTCCCGGCCAGACGTCGCAACAGCGTATGCTCGCGGGCCATGCCATCCTCTCGCACTTCGCGGTGAGACGGCGTCCGCCGCGGACCTCGTCGATCGAGCGCCCGCGGCGGAGCCGCCGTCCGCAGTCACCGGCCCCCTCCGGCCGGTGGGCGGGGCGTCAGGCCGGTGCCCGCCACTTGTCCATCTCCACGACGCTGTCCGGCATCCAGTTCCATTCGATCTCCTCGTACACGAAGCTGACCTGCTCCATGTGCCGGTAGGACTCGTTGGAGGGGACGAAGCTCATGGGCATGTACGGGCGAATGTCCACGATGCGGGCCTGCTTGAGCGTGATCGAGTAGTACTTCGCCTCGGCCCGCGTCGCCGGGTCGATGCGGTAGAAGTCGAGAACCACTTCCTTCAGATTCTGGGCGGTGCACAATGCCTTGTGGAACCCCGGGGTCGCCTTGTCGACCATCTTGACCACCCGCAACGGGCTGTGCACGCGCACGCCGCTGGGCTCCCCGGTGTTCGGAGTCACCGGCTGGTGCAGGTGATGCTCGATCTCAAACACATCCGACGTATCCTCGCGACCTTCCTTCTCGGAGGAGCCGGGATACTCGGCCACTTTGAGATTGCACGGCGTTGGCATGGGGGTCTCCTTTCAAGGGTTTCGCTTCCGGGCGGTGTCGGGAACTCCCGTGAGGTCTCCGGCCGCCAAACGTGTTCACTTGTCCTTGCCCGGGTGGGCAGTGGACCCTTAGAGCAACCGTTGTGCCGAGGCTCACCTATCGTGCCGTTTTTCGAGAAATGTTTTCCTAAGTTACGCCATACCAATGGGTTGAGATTCGTCACCTCCAAATGGAATTTCGACCTGCTCGATCTCGGGCGCCGATGCCTGGGGTTCCGACCGCACCGGGTGGGAGTAGATTCCCCACCCCCCAGCCGGCGGACCGCAATCGCTGTCACCGCAGCCCGCCGGCGCGGGAGTTGACTGAACCGGCCGCGCGTAACCGCGCGGGCATGATCCGTCCGGTTCTCGGGCTGACAGTGTGCGCGTCACCTGGTCTGTCTGATAGCGCCTGGCCTCGAACCACCATTAGCGCTGAGTGCATCGTCGCCGTCAAGTGGTTTTCCGAAGCGAAGCACGCAGGCGGGTAACCCACGGCTCAATGAGTGCGGTTCGCCCCGCGGCGGCACGCCCGATGTCTGTGACACCGCTTCCAGGTTCGGCCGAGGATTGCTTTGTTTGCATCCCCGGGCGATGGGCGGTTATGCTGCCAGCGGCTGGAATATGTGGCCGTCGGGGCGGCAGTCGCGTCTTGATTCATCGCGCCGGGTGGATAAGATTGCGGCGGATGTGGGGCTTCGCCCGTTCATCTCCCGGCGGCGCAAGAGGCGAGACATTGGGCCAGGAAGAACTCAACAACCCGGGGGGCGTTGTCGGCGCGTCCGAAGCTCTGCTCGCGCCGTTGCGTGACGCCCTCAGCAAGGCCGACGAACCGGAGCGCTACCGGCTCCTGGCCGACCTCATCGGCGGGCTCGCCGAAAGCAGTCGCCGCGACAACGGCCGGGCCCAGTCCGATCAACTGGCCGCAGTTCACAAGCGGGCCCAGGAGCTGGAGAAGCGCCGGGCCGACCTCGAAGACACCCTGCGATCCACCCAGGCGGACCTCCAGTTCCGCGAAAAGCAGCAGGAAGCCGAGAAGGCCCGGGCCGAGGAACTGCAGGCGGTGTTGGGCAACCAGCGGACCCGCATGGAGTCCCTCGAGAAGCAGAATGCCGAGCTCGAAGCCGAAGTCACCCGGCTCAACAACGACCTGCATCGCGCCGAGAGCGATCGGGACACGCTTCAACTCAAGGTCCAGCGCAGCGAGATCAGCGCCGGCGACAGCAGCCGGTTCGACAGCCTCGAGGACCAGAAGAGCGAGCTGAGGCAGGAGATCGCCGCCCTCAAGGAAGAGATGAACCGGTTCCGCGACGACAAGAATCGCGAGATCGAGCGGTTGGAAGCCGAGCTGAGGGAGAGCAAGGGCAGCGCCTCCGGAGGCGCCGACGCACTGCTGCTGTCCATGTGGCAGCGCCTCGCGGGGATCAACCCGCAACTGGTCAAGGAACCGCACGTGCAGCCCACCACTCAGGCCGCCGAGCGACTCATCGATGCCTTCGCGGAGATGGCCGCGTTCGTGCACAAGTCTGACCAGGACATGCGCGTCTTCCTCAACAAGTACACCAAGCACAGCGAGACGCTGCGGGCCCCCTGGAGCGTGTACGCCGATCGCGACGACCTGTTCCAGATCATCCAGCAGACCATCGCACAGACCCAGGGCAAGCACGTCGGCGTGCTCAAGATGAAGCTCAAGATGTGCCGCAACTGGGCCTTCTCGGCCATGGTCAGCAACGACAGCACCATGGAATCCATTGCCTCGGAGCTGCAGGCCCACCTGCTGGGTGAGTTCGGTGCCGGGGTCAACCCCAAGTGCACGATCAAAGAGTACGTGAAGAACAGCGGCCACGAGTCCTTCCTCGAGCATGCTCTGCGGCTGCGCGGCCACAAGCTCGAGGAGGTCTACGGCTACGGAGGATAGGTCCATGTTCCGATCCCATCGCCCGTCCGCGACGTCGCTCCGAGCTTTGCGTTGCCTGTGGCTGCCCGGTGCCGTTCTGGTGCTGACCGCCGGATGCAGCAGCCGGAGCATCACCATCCAGCAGGATCCCTACATCAACAACGGGATGCAGTGCGATCGTTCGGCGGGCGAGCGCACCGGCGAACCGCTGGAACTCAACGTGGTCATGGTCTATCCCGACGATCTGAAGGACGTACGCAACGACCGACTTCGCCCCGGCTCGGGCATCACCAGCCAGGAGTGGTTCAGCCGCCGCCCGCAGCCCGGTGACACCGTCGACGCCGAAAGCGGGGCGAATTTCCGCCTCAAGCCGGAGCAGATTTTCCTGCTGACCAACGATTCCGCGGTATATGGCAAGCGCATCGGCCAGGCTTTGCGCGGGGCCAGCCTGGACGGGGCCAGCGTGAGCAAGGGCGGCATCGACTTCGACAACTGGGCTTCCGGCGACAGCAAGTCGGTGGTCTACGTGTTCGGGCGGTTCACCGACAAGAACGGGTCCGTGCTTCCGG
>CAYVVX010000043.1:0-5695 GCA_964455315.1 uncultured Planctomycetales bacterium
GTGCTGTGTTCGCGATGCGTGCGGTTCAGCCAGGAGATCTCCGGGACGTCGGAGCTGTGCTTCATCAACCGCGGCAACCAGGCGGAGATCGACATCTTCCCGGGCGTACCGCTGGACAACAAGCTGCAGGGCAACGTGGTGGACCTCTGCCCGGTGGGCTGCCTGCTGGACAAGGATTTCCTGTTCCAGCAGCGGGTGTGGTTCCTCAAGAGCGGCGGCTCGGTCTGCCGCGGCTGCTCGACCGGCTGCACCATCCACGCCGACCAGAACGACAACAAGGTTTTCCGGCTCAAGCCGCGCTACAACCCCGGCGTCAACGACCACTGGATCTGCGACGACGGGCGGTTCGGCTGGAAGTTCATCGACGACCCGCGAAGGTTGAAACGCCCGACGCTGCGCCGCGGCGGCGAGCTCGAACCGGTCGAGTGGCAGGCCATCCCCGCCATC
Organism: uncultured Planctomycetales bacterium; assembly: GCA_964455315.1. Classification (GTDB taxonomy): domain Bacteria; phylum Planctomycetota; class Phycisphaerae; order UBA1845; family PWPN01; genus CAYVVX01. Next base: position 448 of record CAYVVX010000043.1, read on the forward strand.
GTCCGCGAACGCCTGGAGCAGACCGTGGCCAGGCACGGGCCGGCATCGGTCGCCGCCTGGTTCTCGCCGGAGATGGCCTGCGAGGAAGCCTGGCTGCTGGCCACCTTCCTGCGCAGGCTCGCCCCGCAGGCCACGGTGGTGCCCGGCGACGTGATCAGCACCGGCGAGAAGGAGCGTTTCCCGGTCGGCTGCGAGCCGGGGCACGAAAAGTTCATCATTCAGGCCGAGAAGCATCCCAACCGCCGGGGCATCGAGACACTTCTGCAGGCCATGGGCGGGCAGAAGACCTGGCGCGAGGATTTCCTGACCCGGGCCAACGCCGGAGAGTTCAAGGCCATCTGGGTGGTGGGCGGCTATCCCACCCCGGACTGGGTGCCCGAGGACCTGGCCGGGGCGGTGGCCAAAGCCGAGTTGCTCATCCTCCAGGACATCCTGCCCAGCAGCCTGATCGAACAGGCCGAGGTGGTGCTGCCGTCCTGCGCCTGGCTGGAGCGCGAGGGCAGTTTCATGAATCACAACGGCCGGTTGCAGCCGTTCGACTGGGTGGTGAATCCGCCGGAGGGGGCCATGCGCGACGGCCAGTATCTGTACGCCATCGCCGGATACTCCGGGCTCTACTCGGCCGAAACGGTGCGCGCGATGATGGCGGCGAAGATTCCGGCGTTCGCCCAGGTGCATGTGCCGCCGGCGCTGCCGGTGCATCAGCATTGACGGGCTTCGCCCGACGTGAGAAGTGAGAAGTTGGAAGTGAGAAGGGAAATGTGTGCGAGCGTACGAAGTGAGCAGGTCGAGCCGGCCTCTTTCTCGCCTCTCACTTCTCACTTCCCAATTGTTTTGACTGAGGAATAGCGCCTCGATGTTCGACTTTTTCACCCACCAGTTCGGCTTCAGCCTCCTGGTCATGGCCGCGCTCATCGGCATCATCATGACCACGGTGGCGTACTGCATCCTCGCTGAGCGGAAGATCTCCGCGTGGCTTCAGGATCGTAAAGGGCCCAACCGGGTCGGTCCCGGCGGGCTGCTGCAGCCGCTGGCTGACGGCGTGAAGTTTCTGCTCAAGGAAGACATCATCTCCGCGAACGTGGAGAAGCCGCTGTTCATCCTGGCGCCGTGCGTGGCGTTCGTGGTGGCCATGATCGGCTTCGCGGTGATTCCCTGGGCCGGGCAGGTCGACCTGGGCGGGCCCGTGCCGCTCGACGTGCAGGTGGCCAGCGTGGACGTGGGGCTGCTGTACATCCTGGCGGTCGGCTCGCTGAGCGTGTACGGCGTGGTCATCGGCGGCTGGGCCAGCAACAACAAGTTCAGCTTCTACGGGGCCATGCGGGCGGCCGCGATGATGCTCAGCTACGAGATCCCCATGGGGCTGGCCATCATGATCGTGGTGCTGACCTCCGGCGAGTTGCGGCTGGAGAACATCGTCACCACGCAGATCGCGGGGCTTTCCACCGGCGCAGGGGCCACGACGGTCGGGGCGTGGAACGTGCTGCTGCACCCGTTCACCTTCCTGATCCTCCTGGTGACCGCGTTCGCGGAGACCAACCGGACGCCCTTCGACCTGGCCGAGGCGGAGCAGGAGCTGGTCGGCGGCTACCAGACCGAGTACAGCGCGATGAAGATGGCCCTGTTCTACCTCGGCGAGTACGCCCACATGATCACCGCCAGCGCGTTCATGGCCGTGCTTTTCTTCGGCGGCTGGGAGCTGTTCCCGTTCAGCGCGCGGCTCAACTGGGGCTGGCTGAACTGGCTGAACGAATCGCTGTCGGTACCGGCGATGCTGTGCCGCTTCGGGATCCTGTTTGGCAAGGTGGCGGCGTTCATCTTCTTCTACATGTGGATTCGCTGGACGCTGCCGCGGTTCCGGTTCGACCAGCTCATGCGGCTGGCGTGGCGCGGACTGGTGCCCATCGGCATGGGACTGCTGGGCGTGACCGTGCTGCTCGTCTACGTGGGCAAGCCGGTGTCGATCTGGGCGCCGATCGGCGAGTTCGCCGTGATCGCGGTGGTGCTGGCGTGGCTGACCGTGCGACGGCCGGTGGTGACCGGGCGCCAGGTGAGCATGCCGCCGGTGCGGCCGGCGACGGGTGCACGGGCGATGTGAACGGAAGCGAGAGAACTCGAATCTGGGATTTGAGATTGCAGATTTGAGATCGCAGATTGCCGGTGTCAGGTTTGAGATTCGAAATCTGAGATTTGAGATTCGAGAGATCAGGAGTGCGGCCATTCATTGTCGCACGAAATGCGAGCGAGTCGGTTGAGGTGATCGGTTGACGGTTCGAGGCGTGAATGTCGGTTGGTTGGGCATGACGGCGGTGCTGCTGTGGGCAGTATCGGCGACGCAGGCTCAATCCGCGCCCGCCAATGCCTCCACGGCGACCCGGCCCACAACCGCGTGGACGCCGATGCCGCTGCCGGAGGAGGAGATCCTCGCGGGCGCGGAGGCCCGCATCAGGAAGTACCGGAGGGGCGAGTTCCGGCTGCGCGTGGTGGACAGGAATGGGATGCGCCTCCAGGAGGGCAGCAAAGTTATCGTCCGCCAGGTCCGGCACAAGTTTCTCTTCGGCAGCAACATCTTCAAGCTGGGCAGGTGCCGGACACCGGCGGACAACGAGGCGTACGCAAAGCATTTTGACGAGCTGCTCAACTTCGCGACCCTGCCGTTCTACTGGTGGGGCTACGAGCGGGAGCAGGGCAAGCCCGACTGGGCCGGCACACAGAAGATGCTGGACTGGTGCCGGGAGCATCGCGTCACGACCAAGGGTCATCCGCTGGCCTGGAACTGGATGGACCCGAAATGGCTGCCCGACAATGCTGAGCGGGTGATGAAGCTGCAGCTCAATCGCATCCGGCGCGAGGTCGGCCACTTCAAAGGCAAGATCGACATCTGGGACGTGGTCAACGAGGCCACCCACTACGACCGGCCGGGACCGAAGCAGCAAGCGCCGAAGCTCACCGCGTTGATCGCGGAGGCCGGCGTCGGGGAATACCTGCGGCAGGCGTTCAAGGCGGCCCGCGAAGCGAATCCGGACGCCACGCTGCTGATCAACGACTACCGCACCGATGCGGACTACGAGAACAAGGTCATCAAGGAACTGGTGGACGAGAACGGCAAGCCGCTCTACGACGTGATCGGCATCCAATGTCATCAGCACGGCGGTGCGTGGTCTGCAAAGCAGACCTGGGACATCTGCGAGCGGTTCGCCAAGTATGGTGTGCCGCTGCATTTCACCGAGGCGACCATCCTCTCTGGAATGACTGCCGGGGAACTTCAGGAGAAGCGCAAGAGCGATCCGAACCTCACCTGGAAGAGTACGCCGGAAGGCGAAGCCCGCCAGGCCCGCGAGGTGGCACGCTTCTACACCGTGCTGTTCAGCCATCCCGCGGTCGAAGCCATCACCTGGTGGGACTTTACCGACCAGAACTCCTGGCAGGGCGCTCCGGCCGGCTTTCTTCGCGATGACATGACCCCCAAGCCGGCATACACCACGCTGCACGATTTGATCAAGGAGAAGTGGTGGACGCCGGAGCAGGAGTTGACCGTCGGTAAGGACGGCGAAGTGACCTTTCGTGGGTTCTACGGCAGGTACTCTGTCGAAGAAGTCGGCGGCAGCGGCGGAGGCGAATTCCGAGTTGATGAAAAGACCACGGGCACCGTCGACGTGGAGCTGAAATTCATCTACCCGTGACTTGAGCGATAGACGTTATGATCAAAGACGACGACATCATCCTTCTTGACGAGCCGAAGCTCACCGCCGGGGACAAGCTGTACCTCCCCCAGGTGGTTATGGGCCTGAAGACCACCTTCCGGCACCTGTTCAAGAAGAGCGTCACCGTCCAGTACCCCGAGCAGCGCCGGCCCATGCGCACCGAGAACTACCGCGGCGTGCACCGGCTCAACCGCGACGAGCAGGGACGGGTCGCCTGCGTGGCGTGCTTCATGTGCGAGACGGCCTGCCCGGCGCACTGCATCCACATCGAGGGGGCGGCGGCGCCCTGGCCGGACCGCGAGAAGTACCCGGTCAAGTTCGACATCGACCAACTGCGCTGCATCTACTGCGGGATGTGCGAAGAGGCCTGCCCGGTGGACGCCATCGAGCTGACCCCGGAGTATTCGCTGGTCAGCTCGACGCGGGCGGAGATGGTCTTCGACAAGGAGAAGCTCCTGGAGGTCTTCGACCAGACCCGGGCCCTCAAGCCGCGCAAGAACCCGCACATCACCGGTTACACGAACACCGGCGGCATGGTGCCGGCGTCGGACGACGAGCCGGACGAGCCCGACGCCGCGGGGCGAAAGGACATCGACGCGTGAACCCCACGTGGCTCTACATCCTGTACGGACTGCTGGCGGTCGGCGCCGGCGGACTGCTGCTGACCATGCCCGGCGGGCAGCGCGGGCGCAGGCCGGTGCTGGCCGGCGGAGTCATCGCCGCGGCGGCGCTGGCCGGGCTGTTAGTCTACTGCGTCCGCTGGGCCAACGCCGGCGCATTCCCCATGACGGCGATGTTCGCGGTGTTCGCGTTCATCGCGGTGGCGTCCGGTGTGCGAGTGGTGACCCATCCGCGCCCGGTGTACGCGGCGCTGTACTTCGGGATGACGGTGCTGGCGGTCAGCGGGCTGTGTGTGCTGGCGGCGGCCGAGTTCCTGTTCGTCGCCCTGGTCATCGTCTACGGCGGGGCCATCCTGGTCACCTACGTATTCGTGATCATGCTGGCCCAGCAGAGCGGCGCGGCGCCGTACGACGTCCGGGCCCGGGAGCCGCTGGCGGCGGTGCTGGCCGGCTTTCTGCTGGCCGCCGCCGCGACCCAGTCGATGGTCAAGCCGGAGACGCCCACGACGGATGCCCTGGTGACGCGACTGGCCGCGGCGCAGCCCAACGGGACCGAAACCATGCTGGTCCCGGCAGCCACGGCGGCCCGGCCGGTGAATGAGACTGAACCGGCATCGATCGACGCGGCGATCGCCGGCGGCGAGAGCAACGTTCGCGCGGTGGGCAAGGAATTGCTGACCACGTACGTGGTCGCCGTGGAGGTGGCCGGCGTGCTCCTGCTGGTGGCGGTGGTCGGCGCGATCGCCATCGCCGGCAAGCGGATCGACCCGGAGGATCTCACCCCGCAGGAGCGGTCGGCACAGCGGGCGGAGACCGAGGACATCCGGAAGCGCGGGCGCGAGGCGCTGCCGTTCTAGCGTGTCGGTGGAACGCAGCGGCTTGACCGGCCGTGACCGTGAGGGGGCGGTCGGGTGGCGCGGTCAG
>CAYVVX010000043.1:5705-15059 GCA_964455315.1 uncultured Planctomycetales bacterium
AGGTGTACTCACCTGGCCGTGATGAAGCGCGGCGAACCGCCACGGCCAACGGAGTACCGTGGACCGTGCCACCCGCATGGATATGTGAGGCTGAGGGCGAGTTGAGATGAACATCACGAATGCGTACATGCTGGTGGCCGCGATCCTGTTCGCCCTCGGGCTGATCGGATTCCTGGCCCGGCGGAACCTGATCGTCATGTTCCTGTCCACCGAACTGATGTTCCAGGGCGTGATCCTGAACCTGGTGGCCTTCGGACTGCTGCACCGGCAGCTTTCCGGCCAGGCCTTCGCGATGTTCCTGCTGGTGATCGCGGCGGTGGAGGCGGGGCTGGCGCTGGGCCTGGTGGTGCTGCTGTTCCGCCGCAAGGGCACGCTGGACGCGGACGCCTGGCGGACGATGCGCGGTTGAGTCGAGATACCAACTCGTGCGGCAATGAATTGTCGCACTCCTGTTCGAGAGGAAGCTCCTGTTCATGCTTGCCGCTGTTGATGTGAATCCGTCGAGCCTGGCGATCTGGATACTGCTGCTGCCCCTGCTGGCGGTGGTGGTGGCCGGGGCGCTGGGGACGCGCGTGCTCAAGGGAGCCAGTCACTTCGTGGTCATCGCCGGGGTCGGCGGGGCCATGATCTGCAGCTACCTGCTCTTCGGCCAGGTTCGTTCGATCGACGCGCATGACTACGCCCACACCTACGCGCTGTATCAGTGGATGTCGCCGTTCGAGGGCATCTCCTTCGACATCAACTTCCGCATCGACCCGCTCACCGCGGTGATGCTGTGCATGGTCTGCACCATCTCGCTGCTGGTGGTGATCTACTCACGCGACTACATGCGCCACCACGATCATCCCGAGCGCGGCTACGAGCGGTTCTTCGCCTTCCTGGGGCTGTTCGTATTCAGCATGTGCACCCTGGTGCTCTCCGGCAACTTCCTGCTGCTCTACTTCGGCTGGGAGGCGGTCGGGCTGTGCAGCTACCTGCTGATCGGCTTCTACTACGAGAAACCCTCCGCCGCCGCGGCCGCCAAGAAGGCCTTCCTGGTCAACCGCATCGGCGACTTCGGCTTCGGGCTGGGCATCCTGTTCATCTACCTGTGGATCTCGCCGCTGGTGCCGGCGGGGCAGAGCCCGCTGGACTACGCGGTGGTGTTCGAGCACATCGGCCAGCTCAGCGAGGGGCAATGCACGGCGATCGCCCTGCTGCTGTTCTGCGGCGCGGTGGGCAAGTCCGCCCAGTTGCCGCTGTACGTGTGGCTGCCCGACGCGATGGAAGGCCCCTCGCCGGTGTCGGCGCTGATCCACGCGGCGACCATGGTCACCGCCGGCGTGTACATGGTGGTTCGCTGCGGGGAGATCTTCGTCCGCTCGGACCTGGCCATGGTGGTGGTCGCGGTCATCGGTGCAGTCACGGCCCTGTACGCGGCGACCATCGCCCTGGCCCAGTACGACATGAAGCGCATCCTGGCCTACTCGACCATCAGCCAGCTCGGCTACATGTTCCTGGGGGTGGGCGTTTTCGCGGCCGACTCGGCCATCTTCCACCTGTTCACCCACGCGTTCTTCAAGGCCCTGCTGTTCCTCGGCGCCGGCAGCGTGATGCATGCCATGGGCGGCGTGATCGACGTGCGGCAGTTCTCCGGGCTGCGCAAGCTGCTGCCGGTGACGTTCATCACCTTCGTGATCGGGTCGCTGACCCTGGCCGGCTTCCCGTTCCTGTCCGGCTTCTTCAGCAAGGACGAGATCATCCACGCGGCCTTCGAGCGCAGCCCCATCCTGGGCATCATCGGCCTGACCACCGCGGTGCTGACGGCGTTCTACACCTTCCGGATGGTGTTCCTGGCGTTCTGGGGCCCGCAGCGCGTACCGGAGCATGCCCATCCGCATGAGTCGGGCAAGTGGATCTGCGTCCCGCTGATGCTGCTGTCGATCGGGGCGGTGTTCGCCGGCTACCTCGGCGTGACCTTCCACGGCGGCGGCTTCATGGGCTTCATCGAGCCGCACGGCGCCTTCCACAGCTTCCTCAAGCCCGTGGTCGAGCCGTTCCTGGGTCATGGCGACCCGCATACGGCCCTTGCAGGTCACGGCGAAGCGGCCGCGGAAGCGCATGGCGGCGGGCACCTGCTGATGTACGTGTCGGCTTTGCTCGCCATCACCGGTATCGCGGCGGCGTACGTCGCGTACGTGCTCAAGCCCGAGCTGGCCCGCAAGGTCAAGGACAACGCGGCCGGGCTGCACACCCTGCTGCACAACAAGTACTACGTGGATGAGATCAACGAGCAGGTGATCGTCAACCCGCTGCGACAGTCCGGCGGACTGTTCTTCGGCATCGACCGGTTCGTGGTCGACGGCGCGGTGTGGGCGGTGTCGGCGGTGCCGCGAGCGGCCGGCTTCGTGCTGCGTGCGACGCAGAACGGCGCCGTCCAGAGCTATGGCGTGAGCATGACGCTGGGATTGGCGATCGTGGTGCTGGTGGTGTACCTGCTGAAGTAGTACGAAGTGCTGAGTAGAAGACGAGGAGTCCGGCAATTCATTGCCGCAAGAATCGAACCCGTGCCGGCGCTCGTGCGGCAATGAATTGCCGCACTCCTGGTGAGGACTTCGACCGCTGACGGTTGACGTGAAGGTGGACGACAGATGGAGTTTCTTTCGGATTGGATTCTGACCCTGCTCACCGCCGTGCCGCTGGTCGGCGCGCTGGTGGTCGGGGCCGCGGGCGGTGACGACGCGAACGCGCCGAAACGCTGCGGGCGGATGGCGCTGGGCTTTTCGCTGGCCGCGCTGGTCATCGCCCTGGCGGCGATGGGCATGTTTCTGGGCTCGCCCGCGGCGCATGACGGCGGCTACGGCCTGGTCAAGAATGCCTCCTGGATAGGCGACCGGGACAGTTCGATCGACTTCCGCTACCACGTCGGCGTGGACGGGCTGAGCATCTGGCTCCTGGTGCTGTCCGCGATCATCACCCCGCTGTCCATCTGGGCCAGCTTCACGGCCATCCGCGAACAGCCCCGGGCCTACTACGTGCTCATGCTTCTGCTGGAAGCGGGCATGCTTGGCGTGTTCTGTGCCCGCGACCTGCTGCTGTTCTACATCTTCTTCGAATTCACGCTCATCCCGCTGTTCTTCCTGATCGGTATCTGGGGCGGCTCCGAGCGCCGCCGGGCCGCAGGCAAGTTCTTCCTGTACACCTTCGCCGGCAGCGTGCTGACCTTCGCCGGCGTGCTCTACCTCGCCTACCAGGCCAAGCTGCAGCCCACCATCGGCGTGTTCACCTTCGACCTCGAAACGCTGTACAGCCTGCAGCTCAGCGCGACCCAGCAGTGGTGGCTGTTCCTGGCCTTCGCGGCCGGGTTCGCCATCAAGGTACCGCTGTTCCCGTTCCACACCTGGCTGCCGCTGGCCCATACCGAGGCCCCCACCGCGGGGAGCGTCCTGCTGGCCGGCGTGCTGCTCAAGCTGGGCACCTACGGCTTCCTCCGTTTCAGCGTGCCCATGCTGCCCGACGCGGCCATGTCCTTCGCCCCGCTGATGGCCGTGCTGGCGATCATCGGCGTGATCTACACCGCCCTGATCGCGTGGGTGCAGGCCGACGTGAAGAAGCTGGTGGCATACTCTTCGGTGTCGCACCTGGGCTTCTGCATCCTGGGCATGTTCAGTTTCAAGACCGCCGGGCTTACCGGCTCGCTGCTGTACATGGTCAACCACGGACTATCGACCGGGGCGCTGTTCCTCGTGATCGGCATGATCTACGAACGCTACCACACCCGCGAGTTCGACAAGATCGGCGGGCTGGCGCGGCCCATGCCCTGGCTGGCGTTCTTCCTGATTTTCTTCACCCTCAGCAGCATCGGCATGCCCGGGCTCAACGGCTTCGTCAGCGAGTTCCTGGTCCTGCTCGGCACCGCCACCAGCAACACCACCGTCGGCGGCACGCCCGCGGGCCCGCTGGGCATCGGCTACGCCGCCTTCGCGGCCACCGGCGTCGTGCTCAGTGCGCTCTACATGCTGTACCTCGCCGGGCGGGTGCTGTTCGGCCCGCTCAAGCAGCCGCCGCACACGCCGGACACCTCGCACGGGCTCACCGTCGATCTGACCGGGCGGGAGATCGGGATCCTCACCCCGATCGCCGCGCTGTGCCTGCTGCTGGGCGTGTATCCGAATCTGCTCATCGACTCGATCCAGCCCGCGGCTGACCGGCAGGTGCTGGCGCGGGTGTACAGGGAGTCGTCCGCGCCGATGCTGCGGGAAGGCGTGGTGGGGACGACATCGGATGAAGCCCTCGCGCTGGCGGATGCTTCCCCCTTTGACAATCAGCAGCCGGAGGTCCAGCCATGATCGCCCAGGGCTACTTCGGCATGTTGGCGCCGGAGCTCATCCTGACCGCCGGTGCGGCCGCGACGCTGCTGATCGGGCTGGCCGCCACGCCGAGCCTGAGGCGAAGCAGCTCGATGCTCGCGTTCGTCACCGTGCTGGCGGCACTGATCGTGGCCTGGTCCGCGGGCCCTCCGGTCAATCCGCAGGTCGCCTCCGGGCTGCGGCTGACCACGCTGACGTTCTACATCCGGTTCGTTGCCCTGTCGGTGGGGTTGCTGGTGCTGCTGATCCACTGGCACCTGCCCGGCGACGACGAGCGCGGCGACATGTTCGCCATGATCCTGTTCAGTCTGACCGGCATCCTGCTGACCGCCGCCGCGGATGACCTGGTGCTGCTGTTCCTGGCCATCGAGCTGGTCAGCGTGCCGACATACATTCTGGTGTCCATCGGTCGCGGCGACATCCGGGCCCAGGAAGCCGGCGTGAAGTACTTCTTCCTGGGAGCGATGTCGGCGGCGCTGCTGGTCTACGGCTTCAGCTTCCTGTACGGCGCCGGCGGCACGCTCTCGCTGAGCGCGCTGCGGCTCGACCCGACCTCCGGCTACGCCACCATCGGTCTGCTGCTCACGTTCGCCGGGCTGGCCTTCAAGATTGCCGCGGCGCCGTTCCACCTGTACGCGGCCGACGTCTACCAGGGCGCCGCGTCGCCGGTGTCCGGGCTGCTCGGCTTCTTTCCGAAGATCTCCGGCTTCATCGCCGCGATCAAGGTGCTCTCGCTGCTGCCGCCGCCCGGGCTGACGACCGCCTCCGGGGTCATCGGCTGGGCCATGCCCGACGAGGTCTTCTGGTTCCTGTGGGTGGTCGCGGCGGCGACCATGACCATCGGCAACGTCCTGGGGCTGATGCAGACCAACGTCAAGCGCATCCTGGGCTACTCGAGCATCTCGCACTCCGGCTACCTGCTCATCGCCCTGCTGGTCGGGCCGGTCGCCGGCGGCGGCCCGCTCCGCGACGGCATCACCGCGCTGATGTTCTACATCGTGGTCTACGGCGTCATGAACCTGGGGGCGTTCACGCTGCTGGCCATGCTGCAGGCCCGCAACAAGGCCATCGAAGAGCTCGACGATCTCGCCGGGCTCGCCTGGCGCGGCAACGGAGCCGGCTGGCTGGCGCTGGGGCTGGCCATCTGCGTGTTCAGCCTGATGGGAATGCCGCCGACGGCCGGGTTCTTCGGCAAGCTGTACATCTTCACCGGCGCCCTGTCGGTCGACGCGGCCAATCCCCACCACACGGCGATGATCGTCCTGGCGGTGGTCGGCGTGCTCAACTCGGCCATCGCGGCCGCGTACTACCTGCGAATCGTCGCGGCCTGTTTCCTGCGCCAGCCGGAAACGCCGGTCACGCTCACCCCCCGGGCCGGCCGGCTGCGCATCGGGCTGCTGTGCTGCTGCCTGGTAGTGCTGCTGGTGGGCCTGTGGCCGCGGGGGCTGATGCTCATGTCAGGGCAGACATCGATGGATCTGCGCGCTTCCGCGGTGGGGACCCGCACGGTACAGGCCGATGCCGGCAACCCCGATCGGTGAATCACCCCGTACAGGACAGGGCGTCACGATGACCGCAGCATCCCGGCAGTGGCCGTTGCTTCTTCGCGCGGGTGCGCTCGGGCTCGCTGCCCTCGCCCTGCCGGTCGGCTGTGGTAAGGAGCCCGCTCCGGTACGACTCACGCTGGAGCCGCACGGCAAGACCTGCGAGGTGGTCATCAAGGGCGCCGGGGAGATCGGCGACATGCGGTTGTGGGTGCCCGAGGGGATCATGAGCGTCGCCGGCGGATGCGCCATCTATCCGGTGGGCACGGAGTGGACCCAGGCAGGCGACGTGATCACGCACCACGTGAGCCCCGAGGGCAACCTCGGGCCCGGCAACGCCATCCTGCGCGATCCGAACACCTACGACCTGGTCGGGATTCCCTTCCCGCGCGAGGGCCCGGTGGAATGGGATACCCGCGTCGAGGCGTCAGAGACCGACGTCCGCTTCCGCATCCGCGCGACCAACCGCGGCGATGCCGAGATCCACGGTGCCGGCGCCGCCATCTGTCTCAAGTTCTTAAACGGGGATTGGTGGTCCGACGACCGCGTCTGGGTGCAGAGCGGCGGTGAGCCCATGACGCTGCCCATGCTGGGCCGGGATGCGGGTCCGCCCAACGGCTTCGAGGCCTACCTGCTCAAGGGCAAGTCCTTCGAGAACGTCTTCTACCAGCAGTTCTGGGGCTTCAACCACCACCGCCTGGACCTGCCGGTGATGATCAGCGAGCATCCTTCGGGCTGGTGCATCGGCATCAGCGGGCCCGACGGCATTTTTCTGCACAGCAACCTGCACAACCCCTGCACCGACATCATGCTCTCCTTCGGCGACATTCGCCCCGGCGAGACCGAGGAGACCAGCGGGCGGGTATGGCTCCGCAAAGGGAAAGCCGTCGACCTGCTCCGGCGCATGGCCGAGGCCGGTTAGCAGCTCGCCATCTTGAGTTCCGGATTCGCTCCGTCACTTCGCCGCGGATCGCTGCTTCCCGTCATACTCGGCCAGGACCAGCACCAGGTCGGCGCCGGGGACCGGCTTGCCGTCTTTGTAGGCTTCCCCCGGCAGATCTTCGCCCAGCTTCCAGGTGTTGCAGCCGCCCGAGGCCTTCCACTCGATGTAATACTGCCTGCCAGGCTCCAGCTTGACCTCGTCGCGTTCCCACATGACCGCCGCCCGGCCCTGGAACGCCAGCGGCAGTCCGTAGCAGCTCCTGGCCTTGCCGATGGGCTTGCCGCCGGGACGATCATAGACCTGAAAGGTGATGTTCAAAGCGGGCGGCGTGGCCGCGCCGGTCGCGTAGATCGCCTCGGCGGCTGCCAGGCTGGTGCCGGTGGCGGTGAAAGTCTGGCCATAGGATTCCGCGGAGCCGATGAGATCCTTGACGTTGACCGGCTCGACCGGGGTATGATTGACGAGGGTGCCCGGTTCGCCGCCGCTGACGTAGGCGTAGCAGTCCAGATCCCTGCGCGGCTCGTCGCCCATATACAGGTGCCCGTCGGCGTAGCCGTCGCCCTTGTCCTCGCGCACGACCATGGCGAACCGCTCGGACATGGACACCTCCGCCCGCCAGAACCGCACCGCGTAGATCTTGCCCGGCGTCAGCGTCACCTCGCTGCTGCGGAAGGTCACCCAGAAGATGTGGATGATCGGGTCGGTGCCCTGGGAAAGGAACCGGCTGCGCACCGGGGAGATCCGCTTCCACGTGGAGGGCGGGCCGTCGTTGGGCTCGTACACCGCGAAGTTGAGCGTCATGTGGTAGTGGTCGCCGCTCTTGTCGGCCAGCTTGGTGGCGATGCGGGTCACGTACGGCCCTGTCGCCTTGAAGGTCTGGTAGAAGTCGCTGGCCTCCACCCAGGGCTTCTCGGACCACTGCTTCCAGTCGTGGTTGTACATCACCGAGTAATGCGCGGGCGTGATCAGGTCGTCGTTGCCGGGCTTGTCGTCGGCCAGGCCCTTGATGTCCTTCCAGACGGTCAGCGCGGGAATGGTGTCGAAGCCGAGCGTGAAGATCGCCGGCCTGCCCGCATTGACGTCCAGTTCATTGCCGGGCGCGGGGAAGGTGAATCTCCCGCGCGGACTGCCCAGCGTGATGGCCGAGCCGCCCGCCGTGCCCTGCAAGTCAGCGATATACAGTTTCTCCTCCACCCAGGCATGCGGCTGGTCCGACCGCCCGGTCAGGCCGGGCGCGGCCATCACGCCGACCAGCTTCTCCGCGGCGGAGGCGGTCGTGGTGAACGGACCGATGAGAACGATTGCGGACAGAAGCAGCTTGTTGTTCAAAGCCACGGGGTTCTCCTGTTATGAAGCGGGGTAGACGTCGCGGATGGCCAGCACAACTGCTCGCGGGAGACCGCCGATGAGCTTGCAAACAACCCCTTCCCGCATCCGCGCGGAGCAGGCGGGGTCCCGGCAGATGCGAATCCGCCGGCATCACTGGGCGATGTCGGACTCGAACACACCTCAAGAATACAAGGGAAATCGCCTGAATCCAATCAGCGCGGCACAGAATCCGGCACAGTTGCCAATGGTGCCCCTGCTGAAGTGCCCACACCACCCCCGGCGCCGCCCGTCGACCCGGAACTCGCGACCCTCCTGGCTGCATGGTCCACCCTCCCCACCCCGATCCGTGCCGGCATCCTGGCGATGGTGAAGGCCACCGGGGGTGGCCAAGAGCCGCGCTCCGGGATGTGATCTCCGCCCGGTCACAGACGACCGAGGCCGGCTTTTTCAAACCGGGTGTTGCCCCCCCTCTGTCGCAGGCATAGCTTCCCCGCCTCTGCGCTCATAATGCCCTGCAAATGCAGGCTACGCCGGACTTCCCCCTCTGCAAGTCCTTGCCCCCTTGGCGCCCATGAACGCTCCGGGGTACACACTACCCCGCGTGCCCACGGAGTATCGCGATGACGCCTTTGAAACTGCGCGCAGACCGACAAGAAAGAGTAGGAAAATCATCGTCACCAGCGTCATCAGCGTCACCCTCCGTACGCACCATGCTGGCCTCTGCCCCATATCGATGCATCCCCGTGGCCGAAACCGCCTGGGCGAGCGGCGCTGCAACCCATTTCTGAAGCACGCTTTATGGACGTTCCATCGCGTCCCTCGGACTTCCCCGTCCACGGCAAACCATCCTGATCACGGACTGCCCGGACTGGCGATCGCGGTGACGCTGCGAAGGCGCTCATGTGAGCATCGGTGACGCTGGACGCGCCCCGGTTCCAGATCTCGATGGCCCGGTCGGCGGACCGCCGCGACTACCATCCGTTCCTACGACCTTGTGCCCCCCTTTCCCTGTATCTGTAGCGTATACTTCTCCAGTATCGCAGGACGGGATGCCGTTTCCGGCAAAGGAGTGCATCATGGGTATGCTTGCAGTGGCGGGTCGCGATTCGCGGCTGATCCGCATTTCGCACGAGGACTACTGGTTCAACACATCGTAACCTGCGGGTAGAGCCGCCGTAGTTTGATGCGG
>CAYVVX010000044.1:0-13731 GCA_964455315.1 uncultured Planctomycetales bacterium
GCCTGTCGCCAGGCGCGCATCAGTTTCGCCGCCAATCCGGGATCGCGATCCTGATAGGCCGGAGCCGCCCAGGCGAGCACGCTCTCCCAGATGTTCTCCCAGTTGGCGTCGTTGATGCCGGGCATCAGGGCGACGTTCCCGGCCTGCGCAACCGGTGGCGTCTGCAGATCGATCCACGAGGCGATCAGGGCCTTGACTCTCCTGTCCTCAAACAGATTCTTCCCACCCTGCCGCTTCAGCACATAGGCGAAGGGAATGAGCGATCTGAGAACGGCACCGTGGTAACGCGTTCCTTCCGGCCAGAAGCCACCGGGCATGAGCACGTTGTCCAGTTGCCAGTCGAGTTCGCCAAGAACCTGCTGCCGCCACGCCGCGGAGCGTCGATCTTCAGGAAAAGCCAGGGCAAACATGCCGACGCCGATCAGTCGATCGGTATTCCAGTTGTCGAGTCGAAAGCGCTCCTCGGTGTAATCGTAAGGATTGAACGACGTGCCCAGCTCCATCAGGCGCTCAGCAGCAATGCCGAGCATCTGCTGGATCTCCGTTTCCTCTTCCCGGGAGAACACACTGAACGACTGAAGCAGATCGAAGTCGATGCACATGTTCGGCAGCTCGCGGCTGACGAACAGGGAAATGCTGTCCTTGCGCGGGTCGCGCTGGTAGCCAGGCAGTTCTCTGCCCCATGAGCGGATGCGTTCCAGATAGGGCCTTCGGGCGGCACGCGCGAAGGACGGGTCGTCCTTGAGGATTGAAACCAGGCCACCGATCTGGGTGCGAATCAGGATCGGATCGAGTTCCGGTTGCGGTGCTTTGGTACCCCGTTCGAGCCAGTTCAGAAAATCACGGTAATGCCGGGCGTACGGTTCCCGATGGATCCGGTCACGCAGGCGAGGGATGTCCTCCGGGCCGAAGAGCAGCCTGGGATGGGCAGACTCTTCTCCAGCGACGACGCGGGTGTTCCACCCCAGCACCACCAGAAAGGCCGCGGCGCATACTCGCAGGATTCGCATGTATCGTCGTGTCCGTGTTGCAGCTTATCAGGATCCAGGCGATTTCATGTCCACCGGGTCAAAACGCCAATTCCCAATCCGACGGCAGCGCATCCAGTTGCAGCAGGGCATGAAGCAGGAACCCGACACCATCGTTGGCCTGGTAGAAATCTTTGGCGGGATGTCCGCGGAACAGGCCGTTTGCGTACAGCTTTTGGATGGCTTCGTGGGCGAGCGACTTGGCCATGTCGAGATAGTGAGCATCCCCATCAGCCCGGTACAGCCCAACAAAGAATGAGATGGCTCGGCCGTAATTCTCGGCGTACGTCCCGCCGGTCTCGCGAGCGCGGGGTAATGCCTGCTCGAGTTGCCTGGCCCAGCGACGGCCCGACCTCGCCGGCATGGACGCTTCGATGACCCGTGCCCAATGCCGGGCCGACTCCAGCATTGCCTGCTTGTCTGACGGGTCGTCACACAGCCGCCAGGCATACACGGCTGTTTCGGCGGCGATGAGGGGCATCTCGTAGGAGTACATCGTGGTCCGCCAGACGTCGACATACCCGGTCGGCTGCCAGATGTCGTAACCGCCGGAGCCGAGTTGCTTGAGGATCGGTGTTCCGTCGAGCGTGAGCATGGCAAAATAATTCTGCCCCTTAGCGTCCCAGCCGTAGCGGTCGAACGCCCGGATGTAGCACACCGCGGCGTCGCGGAAGTAGGGGTCACGGGTCAGTTCATAGCAGCGGAGCAGGGCCGCAGCGTGCGGGCCACTCACCGTGGTGAAGCAGTGGTGCCCATCGTAACGCCCGCTGAGGTTGGGGCAATCGGCGGTCAAGCCGGTAGCGGTGCTGCGATTGTCATAATGCCAGGAGGTGACCAGGCGGGCTTTGTCGAGATAGTCCCGTTCACCGGTCGCCTTGTACATGAAGGCAAACGCGGTGGCGAAGGTGCCGCCGGAGAAAGCAAAGTCGCAGCCTGCCTTCGCATCGTCATGGCGATTGTGCAGGCCGGTTTTCTTGTCGACAACGTGCCACTGCCACAAGGCATCGACATAGCGACGGAACCGCTCGGGGTCGACACGGTGCATTGCATCCCACTGGGCGAGCTTGATAAGTGTTTCATGAATCCCGTCGCCGCCGAACGTCTCCGTGAAGGCGTTGTGATAGCTGTGCGAGCCCGTGTAGAGCAGGTTGTTGGGCTTGGATGCGTACTTGTACGCCGCGGCGATGTAGTCGTCGGCCGCGCTTGCGTACTTCTTGTCGCCCGTGATCTCGGACATGCGGTAGAGCACACCCAGAGTGGGCTGGTCCAGCCACAAGTTGGACCCGCCCGGGCTTCGCCGGCCGTGATCGGGGCGTTCTTCCGTCCTGATGTTCGCATCGAGCATCGGCGGCTGCTCGGGGGAGACGTGGGAATAGA
Source organism: uncultured Planctomycetales bacterium (assembly GCA_964455315.1). GTDB lineage: Bacteria > Planctomycetota > Phycisphaerae > UBA1845 > PWPN01 > CAYVVX01. The sequence continues at coordinate 2,406 of CAYVVX010000044.1, forward strand.
CATCGAGAATGCCCATGATCATCGCGGAATGGACAGGGCCATAGTGGTCCAGCCCCTCGGAGATCAGCACATCCAGGCAATTGCGGACGTAATCGCGGTAAGACATCGGCCTGGCCGGAGCGAGTTCGACACTTCGCTCCAGGTGTTTGCCAAAGCCCGCATCGAACATGGCTTTCACGATGACGGGCCTGGCCGGCTCAGGGACCGACAGGCTGACCACGCCGCGCTCGCTCGATTCTCCCTTCAATTCGAACCGTCGGTTCTGGTCACCCCAGGCGACCTGAAGCGTGCCTGCGACCGGAGCGCAGTGGTCTTCCATGATCGTGGCAACATCGATCTGGCGGACCGTCACGCCATCCACGTTGACAACGAACGGACTTGCCGTCAGTACAAGGTTGAGGGACTCACGCCTTTGCCGATCACGCGCCTCCACTTCGGCCTTCTGAACTGCTGACAATTCGTCCAGAGGGCTGCCCGATGTCCAGATGCTGACATCATCGAACTCCACCCGGGTGGCATCCTGAGTGATCAAGCCCACCCCGCCCCTGTTGAGCAGAGTGACCGGATGCCGAAACAACCAGTCGGGCTCGGCGGCACCATCTTCCCACAGTTTGCTCAACAACAGGTCACCGACGACGGCGGCCTTGAGCCTGTACCATTGACCCGGCCTGATCTCCACAGGCTCCGATGCTGGATCCGAAGCGCTCCATGAATCCCGCCTTCCGGAGAGGATCTGGAGCGATCGCAAACGATCGTAGTAGCGAAGAACCAGGCTGGAGCCGCCGGACTCGGCCCGCAGAACGACACCGAAGTTAATGCGGCCTTGCGGCTTGACCCGCAGTCGTGTTTCGATCATCACGTCGCGGACGGGGTCGATCCTCGCCAGTCGAGCGGTGTTTTCATCTCCGCTGAGGCTCTGGAGCGTTTCATCCTCGACCACCCATTTCCCTTCGGTGAAGTACGAAGTCCAGCGGGCGTCACCCGCGGAGAAGTCATCCTGGAATACCGGTTCGCTCTTGGCGACCAGGACACTCGCACAGCACAGGAGCAGGGATGAACAGCCCAAAGCTCGATGCATGACAGTTCTCCTATCGACGTGCGCATCGCACGGTTCAGGAATGGTGTATCGCCGCGAAGCCCGCACCCATGGCGTCAAGTTGCGGCGTCGGGCAGAACTTCGCTCATTCCCGGTGTTTCAGCGGTATCCGGCCGGCAGGCTGTTCTGCGAATCAGGAACACATACAACGCCATCACCACTGCGCCGGCGACAATGAACAGTTGCGCGCTGCGTCCGGTCATGCCCGCCTGCCAGGGCTCCTTGATCACCGTTGTCCAAAGCACGACGATTTGAATCAGCATGGCGATGACGGGCATGAGCAGGTTCCAGACGGGATGGAATCGATCCCTGCGAATACACCAGAAATAGACGATATTCGCGAGATTCGCCGCGAAGTACACGCTAAGAATCAACCAGCAGACCACGATTCCCCACCAGTTGATCGTCGCAGTCGGTCCGAGCACCAGCGCCGGCGGCAATGTCGCGCATACCGCCAGGACGAACACCACGATGAGTGCCGTCCATGGCGTCCGGAAGCGGGGATGTACGCGCGTCAGGCTGGGCGGCAGCGTGCCGTCACGGCCGAGCGAATAGAGCATCCGTGATGAGGCGGTCGCGCAGGGAATCAGAGCTCCGATCATCGCGGCCATGCCGACGAAGGTGATCAGCACCTTGAAAGGGCCCCAGACCCGCTCGGCAAGCACCGGCAGCGGGTTGATGACGGGGTCGGAACCGAGGCGAACCAGTTCGTCAGCCGGTGCCGCCAGGCCGAACGCGCCGAATGCGAGCACGTCCCAGGTTCCCACCAGGATCAGGGCGAGAAAAATCGCCAGCGGGATGGTTCGCCTGGCGTCGCGCGTCTCCTCCGACGCGGGTACCGCTCCATCGCACACCAGCGAGAGCTTGGCCAACGGCAACGCAAGAAAAACACCGGACCAACCGCCTGCAGATCCTGAGGGCAGGAAGGGTGCCGAGGAGAGACGATGCTCCCCGATGGCAATGACCAGGAAGTGGACGGCCAGCGCGCTCATGAGCACAAGCTGAACCATCAGCATGGCGAACGCCAGCCGCGAGGATCCGACCACCCCTCGGTAGGTGGTCGAACCCGCGATCAGCAACGACAGCACCGCCCCGGTGAGCCAGACAAGCAACTCACTTCGATCGGTCACAGGCCCGATGATGGTGGTGACCAGATCGACGAACATCTGCCCGAAAACGATCGGCGGAAAGACGAGCAGCACAATGTAGTAGCTGATGGTGACCAACCCGACCCACCGACCCACGTGAGGTCCCAACGCGCACCGGGCCCACGTATATACGCCCCCGGCCGAGGGCAACTCGCGGGCCAGCATGCCGAAGCTCACCGCTGACGGCAGTGTGATCAGCAAACCGGCGAGCATGACGAAACCGCCCGCCGTACCGACGTTGGAGACGATCGGGCCGAACAGGGCGATCAGCGATGCCGCGGGCGCCATGAATGCCGCGGTGAGCGAAACGGTGGCGACAAGTCCCAGGGCGTCGGCCTGAAGCCCAGCGCCATCCTGTTCGTGGTTCTCGATGCTTTCGGCCATTTATACCGTCTGCTTGTGTGAGTGCCTGTAGCAATCGTCCATCCGCGCCAATGTCTGACGAGCGGACGCACCGCCCTTGAGAAAGCCGGACAGGATGCGCCCGGCCTCAGCCTGAAACTCCAGGTAGCCGTCGTAGCGTGGGCGCAGATACGCCCGATCCATCATCTCGCGGGTGTTTCTGAAAAAGTCACCGCAACGCCGGTTGACGTCGTCATCCTCCCACGCGGCCTGATGGGCAGGCTGCCCGCCGGCTTCAAAGTAAATCCCGCGTTGACACTTGCCTCCGGCGATCCAGAAGGCATACTCAAGCGCCTGGTCGGGCCAACGACACCGGGAGGATACCGCCAGCCCTGCTCCGCCCAGCACGGAGCCCCGGGAGCCGCGCGCTCCCAACGCAGGGATGTCACCGAATTGAATCCGGTGGGGACGAAAACCGCTGCGAGAATAGTTCGAGTAGCCGAACAAGAGAGGGGAGAATGCAAGCTGGTCATCGCCGGCCATGGCCTCAAGCACGTCGATCGGGCTCATCTCCAGGCATGATCGCGGGACCAGGTGCGCCAGCTCGGCCATGATCTCCAGCACCCTGGTCCCCGCTGAACTGTCGATGAGTTGCTCTCCCGCACCACAGGGTGATCCCAGATTCGCAGCCAGGGTGAAAAAGCTCATGACAGCATCGACCGGCTTGAGCGCCCAGAGAACGCTGCCGCGTGCGGCGAGGTCAACCACCTCCACCCACGAAGCGGGTGGAGGATGCAACAGGTCGGATCGCCATGCGGATACATGAGCGGCTGCATCGATGGCCAGCGCCCATTGATGACCGCCATAGAGATAGCTCTGGTGCGACCGGCCCACCGAACCAGCCGCCAGTTCCGAAAGTTCAACGTCCCGGTTGCATTGGTCCAAAGCCAGAAGGCAACCTTCCACCGCGGCGTGCCCGCAGTGCGGATGGTCGATGACGAGCAAGTCGTACTGGGCAGACAGGACCGCGATCGGATCATCGCCGAAGCTGCGCAGCGATCGTCGCTCCCATGTGATGACGACATCCGGGTGATGACGATTGAACTCGCGCGCAGTGGCCCGCATCGGCTCGAATCCACGCACATGATCCCAGGTGATGCCGCGCAGACTGATCATGAACAGCTTCCATTTCGGGAGCGACAAGGCGTCCCGACTCGATTGTCAGGCGGTCTCGAGCAATTGTGGCAGCTCGTCAACGGTCGTGCTGTACTTGCGTAGCGCCTTCCAGTTCAGCTCCACGCCCAGTCCCGGCCTGGCTGGCAGGCGCACCTTGCCCTTGACCATTTCCAGGCCATCATCAGCGAGTTCGTCACGCAGGACGGAGTCCGACAGATTACGAGGCAAGTACTCAATGTACGGGCAATGGGGCGTAGCTGCGGCCAGGTTGGCCGATGCTGCCACGCCGATGCCGGTTTTCCAGCAATGAGGCACGATTAGCCGGCCACGATCGGCTGCGAGGTCCGCCACGCGCCGGGCTTCCGTCAATCCACCGACGCGTCCGACATCCGGCTGGGCCACGTCGACGCGCCCGCGATCCATGAGCTCGATAAACTCGAAGCGGGTGTTCTGCCATTCACCTGCCGCAATGCGGATCGGTGAGTGGTCGGACAGAAAGGCGTAGCCGTCGAGATCGTCGATACGCAGGGGTGTCTCAAGAAAGAAGAGATCAAAGGGCTCGAGTTCCTTCAATACCCGGAGAGCCGCCTTGGCATCGGCCCAGGCGTATGCCACATCGACCATCATGACCGCGTCCGCGCCCAGCGCCTCGCGGCACTGGGCAACGGTCTCGATGATGGCCTTGTCGCTCTCCTGTACGCCGTTGTGGGAATAAGGACCCTTGAGGCATACCTCCATTTTGAAGGCCTGGAAACCCGCCTCCTTCGCCGCGAGCCCCTTCTCAATGAGCCCGCGCCGATGCTGCTCCAGCGTGTGGCCATTGGGAAGGAGGGAAGCGTAGGGAGTAAGCTCGGGTTGTCTCGCGCCGCCGAGCAACTGCCAGCACGGCTGCTCCAGTGCCTTGCCGCGAATGTCCCAAAGCGCCATGTCCAGCGCGCCGATCGCACAAACGCCCAGGCCGCGCCGCCCGGTCATGGCCGAACCGAGATACATCCTGTCCCACAGGGCCTCCGGCTCGAGTGGATTCTTGCCGAGCAGCATCTGCTTGAGCCCGAGCCCCATGCAATGCGTACCCGGCGCCTCGATCATCGCCTTCGCCACCCAGGGATTGGTATCCACTTCGCCGATACCGGTGATGCCTTCATCGGTATGCACGAGGACGATGATGTCGTCCTGGGCACTGCTGCAGGCCTCCGGGTTGGCGTTGGGAACGACGACCACGTGGCATTCAATGTCGGTGATCTTCATATTGACTCCTCAAAAAGTGATCGTCAGGCCACCATCGACCACGAGCGTGTGCCCGGTCACGTATCGGCAGTCGTCGGACGACAAGAACAGTGCACAGGACGCCACCTCCTCCGGCTCGCCGGGACGGCCGAGGGGAATCTTGCGTTGGCGTACGTACCATTCCTTGAACAATTCGCTCTCGGTTTCGTCAACCCCATTGATGATGCTCATCGGCGTGTGAATGCATCCCGGGGCGATAGCGTTGACCAACACGCCGTGCGGAGCCATTTCCACCGCCAGCGTCCGGGTGAACGCGAGAATGCCGCCCTTGCTGGCGGCGTAGGCGCCTACCAACGGCTCGCTGGCGATCGCCTGAGTTGAAGCGATGTTGACGATGCGCCCCGATTTGCGGGCCATCATGTGACCGGCGACGAGCCTGCAGGCCACGAAGTACGCCTCCAGATTGACCGCCAGCGTCCGCCTCCAGGTATCGGTGTCCATTTCCGACACCAGTACGTAAGGGGAAACACCAGCATTGTTCACCAGGATGTCGATATGGTTGTGCTGTGAGGTGACTTTTTTGATGCAGGACGCGAGAGCCTCGTGATCGGTGACGTCGAGAGCGAATGCCTGGCCTTGCGGTAGTGAGCGGCAGACGGCCTCGATCGCTTCCGCATTTCGATCGATGCCGATCACGTGGGCGCCTTCCGTGGAAAACCGGCGGGCGATAGCCTCGCCGATGCCCTGGCCCGCGCCGGTGATAATAGCCACTTTGTCGTGCAGCCTGCTCATGACTGGAGTTCTCGCAGTCTGGGGTGATACGTGGGCGCGGGTTCCTGATCGATCGCAATGGCCCCGATGTGCCAGCCGCCCAGGTTGGCAAAAAACAATTCGCCGCCGCGCAGCGCCAAGTTGGTAGGACGGGAGAGCAGTTCTCCGGTGGGATCGTCCATCACGACTTCCAGGCCCTGCTCAGGGTGAAACCCGTAGATGGCATCGGGCTTGTAGCAGCCGATGTACAGCATTCCCGAACAGGCAAATGTCAGGCCGTCGGGAACACATGCTTCCATCAGTAACACAGTTTCCGGCTCCGTGTCTGAGGCGGGCAAGCCGTCCAGTCGAATTCGCACCACACGGGGCCCGGTGCTTTCAATGACGTAGAGATATTGATGAGAAGGGTCGATGGCCAGGCCATTGGGGAACCGTAACGGGCCGGCATGAAACAACTCCGTGGTGCAGTTCGGGCGGATGACGAAGATGCATCCCGTACCCGCCTGGCTCCAATACTCCCCGCTGTCGCTGACGTAGAGGTTACCTTCCCTGTCGAACACGCAGGCGTTGGGGACCTGCATCGGTCGCTGCGGGATTCCCTTGCTGATCGTCCGCGATTCACCCGAGGGGGAGACGCTCCTGACGGCAGCGGCTTTCATGTCACACACGTATACCGTTCCATCGCCATCCACAGCCAGCCCCAGATGGAACCCGTCCGTTCGGGCGATCTGGTTCCAGCGGCCGGTATCGGCGTCGATCCGATAGACCTGACCAGCCTCGCCCCCGGCGTAGAGGGAGCCGTCCGGACCAAAGACCAGGCTTTCAGGATGGTCAAGGCCTTCCGCGACCATACGAACCGAAGCTGGGCGAGCGGTGCGTGGCATTGGGGATCTGCTCGAACACGGTGCGGGTCGGCGAGGCCTGACCCATATGAGTACTCAAGAACTGAATTGTCTGACCATTGGAGAGTTTAACGGTACATGCTGGCCCAGGTCAAGTCAATTGTTGGGCAATTAATGAGAGCACGCCGTCAGCACCTCAGCCATCAGTCTCATGGTCCGCCGAGGAAAAGCGACCATGGCATCCCCACCCCAGCAAGATCATAAAACCATGTGTTAAATGGTGTTACACCGATACTCTCAGGCTGCAGAGCCTCTGGCCACGGGGTTCGGCACTGCAAAACTCAAGAATCTGAAATTCCACCCTTTTTTTTCTTGACGTCCTGCCGATACATCGGTAAAGTCCAATTGTCAGTCAATTCAGTGTCGAAGATTTGATAGGTTTTCCAACGGCATAACTCATGAGCGCGAACAGGCTTGAGCAGGCAGACCGACCTTCCACCCGAGCGGAATACGTGGTCCGACAGGTGAAGGAATTCATTTACTCCAACAGGTTGAAGCCCGGTGATCGCATCCCGAGTGAATCCGAACTGGCGTCAACGCTCAACGTGAGCCGCTCGACCCTGCGCGAGGCGATCAAGGGCCTGAGCCTGTCCGGCCTGCTCGAAGCCAAACCGCGTACCGGTACCCGGGTCCGCAGATTCTCTTACGATCAGATGTCAGAGGCACTCGTGGCTCACTTCTATCTGAGCGACAAGGTAGACCTCCGCGAAATTCTCGAGGCCCGTGCGGCTCTGGAACTGTCCGCGCTGGCATTGGTGGTTCAGCGGATCAACTCCGAGGAGATCACGGAGCTCCGCGAGATTGAATCCCAGTTCGAGGAGGCGACCAAGGCAAACGGCAATCACATTGAGCTGGATCTCGCATTGCACGCGGCCTTTCTGCGCGCAAGCGGGAACCGACTATTGGGCAGTATGGTCGAACTGCTCATCGCCTTCTTCTCCCATCCGTCGCTGGAGGAGGCGATCATCAAACGGCATTACGACCAGGCCGAGCAGGAGCGCACGATCAACGAGCATCGACTGCTGATCGAAGCGGTCGCCGCCCGCGATCTGCAACTTGCCACGCGCGTTCTGCACAGCCATTTTGACCGCCAGTTGAAGTGGCTCGAGAACGAGAATCGGCACCGGGCCCAGCCCGGGTAGCTGCCGGCATCACCGGCAACCGGCCGGCTGCACAGTTCATGGCAGTCCCGCGCATGCGCTCCCATGCATGCGCGAGGATTGAGTAAGTCATTCGTCAAGCAACGCATTGAAAAGAACAGGATCCATTCGGATGCGCAGCTATAGCTTGACCATACAGGGGCGGCTCAAGGCTTTCACGCTCATCGAAGTCCTGGTCGTGGTGGCGATCATCGCGTTGTTGGTGGCCATACTGCTGCCATCACTCGGAAGGGCTCGACAGCAGGCCAAGCTGAACGTCTGCCGTCACAACCACAAGATGCTGGGGCTTGGTGCCATGCAGTACGCCAACGAGTTCAGGGAGTACATCCCTCCGACCGACCCGTCCCGGAAGGACATCGGTCCGATGAACAATAAAACCTACTACGGGGTGGGCGTGGATTGCATGGGTGTGTACTTTCCCAGATGGGGCTCCATGCTTGAGTTGTTCGTATGCCCGGGCGCGGGCAATCGCGTCGAGCGCGGCGATCTGGCGAATATCGTGCAATCCAACGGCGGCGCGGCCGGGCCGAACGGCATGGTCGACGATCTGGAGGAGCCCTACACGTCGGACCTGGATAAGCGAAAGGGCATGTGCTACGAGTATATCCCTCTCATTTACAATGTTGTCTACTATCCCAACGGTGTTCCGCAATACAAGGAATACAATCTCAAGTACGATCTCTCCATAGCACCGCAGGTTCGTCCCCTGCGCCTGAATCTGGTCAAGAACTCCAGCTCGGTAGTCATTGCTCACGATGCTGACGAACCGGGGCGGAATTGGCATATCAACGACCCCGAAGATCCCCATGGTTCACTGGGGCGGGGGAACATGTTGTTCGCCGACGGGCACGCGGATGCGGTGATCGCTAAAGAGTGGACAAACTGGACGGATCGGGGGCGACCGCGCGTGCTGCGCTGAGTATGGTGCCGTCGGACTGGGAGAGAACCCGGAGGATTCGAACCGCCATGAAGAGCAGTTCGTGCTGCCTTGGCGGGTATTGGCAGGCTCGTGCTCTCGAGAAGGAGGAAATGAAATGAAGCTTCGCAGATACACCATGTGCACTCTGCTCGCGGTGGCCGCACTGACCCTCGCAGCGAAGGCGCCCGCGCAAGAGTTTGCGGCCACGGGCGACGTGTGGCTTCGTGAGGTCGGACCAGACACCACCTTTGAAAACGACTGGGTATCGGTCTGGTCCTCGGCCAGCAATGACGGTAGCGCGAACGGCCGACGCTATGGACTGTTCGAGTGGGATATCAGCTCCCTGGCAGGACAGGATCTGGCGTCGGCAGTCATCAGCCTCTGGGTTGGCGATGACTACAGCGGCACGACGCTGCCCGTCAAGCAGCGTGCTTTCGTCCTGGACACGACCGGTAAGACTTCCATCTACAGCTCGACCTGGAACACGGTCCAGAATGAGCACTTGTCGCTCAACGCTGAAACCGCGCTGGAATCACTAGGGGCATACGATCAGGGTGTGCCCCTCGACCTCGGTATCGCCGGCACTTACCAGGACAGCTTTGCTGCCAGCGCGAACGATCTCACTCTTCTCGAATCGATCGCGAATGGCTCCGGGATCCTCACCGTGCTGATGATTGCGGATGAGGACGGCAGCGACTACCGGGGCGACTGGGGCGACGGTGCCAACGCGGGCGGTTCAGGCTTTGGACCGGACACCCCGGGCAAGCTGATCGTCACGGTTGTTCCCGAGCCCGCGACGATGATGCTGTTTGGCCTGGCGGCGGCAGCGATGATCGCCCGCCGGCGTCGCTGAGTACAGTTCGTGTGAGGTAGCGGGTGCGCCGCTCACCGTGCCTCTGGAATTCATCATCCGGATGCTGCCCACGACGGCCCTGGTTATGAAGCACCGGGGCATGGTGAGCGGAGAACTGCTTTAAGCGCGGAGTGCCATCGCAACTTTTCGCAAGGTGACCGCGATCCAGCTTCGCGCCGGCGATCGCGGACGAGGACTGCGCCAAGGAGAGGGCACATGAGATCCAGATCGGTGCTTGACCAGGAGGAGGCTGCGGCCATGAAGAACGTTGTCAAGAAGTCCGAGTCATGCGTCACGATGTGCATCATTGCGGCCTTGGCGCTGGCGGCGCAATCGCCGTCACCCGGTGCGCCGGTCACGATCAACGCCAGCGGCGAGAAGTGGATTCGCCAGGCTGACCCCGGTAACGCCGGCTTCGACAATGACCTGATCTCGGTCTGGTCCACGGCGGCGAACGACGGCGGCGGCGCCAACGCACGCTATGGCCTGGTGGAATTCAATATCAGCGGGCTCAGCGGCGCCACGCTCCAGTCGGCCAAGCTGCGCCTGTACTCATTCGTCACCGGATCCTCCAGCGACGGCATCCCCATCAAGCAGTCTGCATATCTCATCAGTTCTGTTGGAACTCCCCTGCTCTCATTGAGCTGGAACCTCTACCAGTCGGAAAAGGACGCGGGCAAGCAAACGCTCGAGACACTTGGTCGATACGATCTGCCTCCGGTGGGCAGCACGCCGGGCATTCAAGATGTCTATGTCGAGTCCGTCGCCAGCGCGATTGATCTGGCACTCATCCAGTCGGAGCTTGACGGTGACGGCATCGTCACGCTGGTGCTGATCGCCGACGAGGACAGCACCGACTACCGTGCCGACTGGGGCGACGCCGGCTACGCGGGGTTGAAACCTCAGCTTGTGCTAGACGATGGCAGCGGTTGCGTGATCACCACGACGTCGCTGACTGCCGCACTGGAGGGCGAGCCTTACTCCCAGACCGTGCAGCAGGACGGCACATGCACCAATCCATCCTGGTCCGTCATCAGTGGTGCCCTGCCCACAGGATTAAGCTTGAACGGTTCCACAGGCGAGATCAGCGGCACCCCCGACGGCGACGGTGACTACGATTTCACCGTCCAGGTGGTGTCTGACGCCGGCACACGCAGCCAGGAGCTTTCGCTCACGGTGCTGCCGTTCACAGGGTTCATCATCATCCCGGCAACGGTGGACACATGGATCTCGGAGTCCTTCACTCCCGGAGTCACCCGCGAGGACGACTTCATCAGCGTCTACTCCAGCGCCGCCAATGCCATTCCGCCCGGCCGGCGCGTGGGCCTGGTCCAGTGGGACGTGAGTTCCCTGGCGGGCAAGACGCTGACCTCCGGGAGGATCAGTCTTCTCGAACTGTCAGGCCAATCCTCCGCGCCTCTACCCATGAAGCAGGTCGCCTATCTCCTCGATATCGACACCGGTGGGGGCGACACACCCCTGGGCAGCCTGACGTGGAACTCCTATCTCGCCGAGCATGCAGGCAATGAAGTTCCATTCGAATCGCTGGGCGAGTATGACCTTGGCCCCACACTCCTGACCCGTTACGTCGACAGCGCATTGGCATCCAGCGCTGATCTGACCACCATCCAGAACGCGGCCAACAGTCCGTCAGGCGTTCTGAACGTGGCCCTTTGGGCGGTCGAGGACGGGACCGACTATCGCATCGACTGGGGCGATGCCGGGCTGGCCG
>CAYVVX010000044.1:13741-14862 GCA_964455315.1 uncultured Planctomycetales bacterium
GGGACTGCCTGCCGGATCATTGCTGAATCACTACCGGATGGCGAAATCGGAACGCCGTATACCGAAACGCTTTCCGCGACAGCCGCCTGTACCGGAACTCTGTCCTGGAGCCTCACCGACGGGGTGCTGCCTGATGGAATGGCGCTGAACGGAGCCACCGGAGAGATCTCCGGCACCCCTACGGTCGCGGGCGTCTTCGAGATGGAGATCCGCATGGACACAAGCGAGGGGCGGTTCCGCCGCACCAACCTCTCCATCAATGTGCCCGGCGGAAGCACCGGTCAGGTGCCGGCAAGCGGCGACGTCTGGGTTCGCTATAACACACCAGACAACACGCCCCCCTATGAAAACGATCTGATCTCAGTCTGGTCATCGTTCAGCGGCGATCCCCGCGTGGGTTTGATCGAGTTCGATCTCAGTTCGCTTGCGGGTGCGGACATCGTCGGGGCCCAACTCAGCCTCTACGCCACCCGGGCCGACGACACCAAACAGGCGGCTGTTCTGGTTCCAACCGGACCGACCAGTATTCTCGGGACGACCTGGGAATTACTTCAGTCGGAGAAGCTCGCCGGCGCGCAAGCATTTGACCGGTTCGGTCGCTATGAACTGGCTCCCGGCGAAGGGCAGGGCTCGTACGTGAACAGCCTGCCGGCCACCGCGGCTGACATCAGCCTCATCGAAGCAGAGGCGACCGGCGACGGCAAGCTCACCCTGGCCCTGGTTGCCGACGAGGATGGCAACGACTACCGTCAGGACTGGGGCGATGCCTACAACGTCAACGCTGCGCCTCTGCTGATCATCCAACTCGGTGGCGGCTGCGTCGTTCTGACCGCATCTCTGCCCAACGGCACCCACGGCGCGCCCTACAGCGTGACGCTTCAGGCCACTCCGGATTGTGGAACTTCTCCATTGTGGGCCATCAGTGACTGCTACCTGCCGGCCGGCCTGACGCTTGATACCGCGACCGGGACCATTTCAGGTCTTCCAGCACTCGGCGGTGACTTTGACTTCCAGGTTCAGACCGTGCCTTCGGGAGCCAGCGCGGACCTGTCGATTCACATTCAGCCGTCCCCTGCGGATCTGGACGGCGATCAGGATGTCGATCTGGATGATGCCGGGCT
>CAYVVX010000045.1:0-14845 GCA_964455315.1 uncultured Planctomycetales bacterium
TGAAACTGACGTTTCGAGGGCGCCCATGCGCATCAATTCCCGCCATCACCTGTTTCTGCTGAATTCCGCCCTGCTGATGACCTTCGGCGTCGGCGACGTCGCCTTCGCGGCGGACACGCCGGCGCAGGCCGGCGTGCCGTTCGGGGTTCCGGAGCCCCCGGCGGGGGCGGTCAAGTCGCGGCTGCGGATGCCGCTGGCGGAGATCCCCGGCGATCCGGAGGTTCCCGCGGATGCGGCCAGGCCGGAGGCCGTGGAACTGCCGCGGCAGGCGATGCGCCGGCTCGAGGAGGCCAGGCGACTGTTCGCGGAGCAGCGGTTCACCGAGACCCTGACCGAGCTGGACACCGTCCTGCGGTACAACGCCGAGGTGCTGGAAGCCCACCGCATGGCCGCCCTGGCGGCGATGATGACCGGGAACCAGCAGCGGGCCCAGGCATCGGCACGGCAGGCGCTGGAACTCCACGCGCTGGACGCCGCGTCACTCTACGTGATGGGCCGGCTGGCCGAGAAAGACGGCGCCGCGGACCGGGCGATGCGGCACTACCGGCTGGCGCTCAAGGGCCCGGCCAGGCCCGATGACCGTTCCTACCTGCTGCTGACGCACTACTACCTGGGGCTGCTGCTCGAGGGGCAGGGCTACTTTGCGGCCGCGGTCGAACAACTGCAGGCCTTCGAGGACGGGGTCCGCGAACTCAAGGGCAAGGAGCCGGATAATCCCGAGCTGGCCACCGTGGTGCGCGTGCAGCGCGGCCAGGCGCTGTTGCGGCTGGCCAAGGCGCAGGGCTATCTCGGCGACTACGCCGGCGCGGCCGACACGCTGAAGACGGCCACCGCGGCGGTGCCGCACGACCAGGCATTGCGGGTCGAGTACGTGAAGATGCTGGCCCGGGCGGGAAGGATGGATGCGGCATCCGAGTCCGCGGTTCGCCTGATCGCCGACAACGAAGGCGATGCCGCGGCCGTCGAACTGCTGCTGGAGCTGCATCGGCTCGCGGGGACGCCGGAACAGGCCGTCGAGGCGCTGGCCAAGATCGTGGACGAGCAGCCTGACAACGTTCCCCTGGCGATGTTGTATGCCGACGCGCTCACCGCCGCCGGACGCCGCAACCAGGCTGACCTGTTTCTCCGCGACCTGCTCAAGCGCAAGCCGGAGCTGGATGACATCCGCTGGAAGCTGATCCAGGCCCAGCGGGAAGCCCGCCGGCCCGAGGCCTGGCTGCGGCTTCTGGCGGAGGCGCTGCACAACAATCCCGGGGATTTCGCCCGTGCGAACGCGGAGATCGACCTGGACTCGCCGGAAAACCTGCGTAACCTTTTGACCACTGGACAGAAGTATTTCCCCGGCAATGAGGAGCTGGCGCCGGTGGTCGACTACCTCCGCGGGTACATGTACGACCGGCTGGATGACACCGAGCAGGCCCGGGCCTCCTTCGAGAAGGCCCTGGAGCGGGACGCGGGGTTCCTTCCCGCCGCGGTGGGGCTGGGCGAGTTGTACCTTCGCCGGGCTCGCTGGCAGCAGGCGGCAGACATCCTGGCCAAACCCGCCACCGAGCGCGACAAGCCCTCGTCGAAGCTCCTTACGCTGCTGGGGCGGGCCCACGACGGCCTGGACAACTACGAGGCGGCGATCGCGGCGTACAACAAGGCCATCGAAACCGACGCCAGGGATCCCCAGCCGGTCCTGCTGCTGGCCAGGCTGTTCGAGCGGATCGACCGGCATGCCGACGCCCAGCGGCTGTACAAGACGGCCGTGGATCTGGATGAGGGCAACCTGGTAGCCCGCGAGTCGCTGGTGCGCAGTCTGCTGACCGTCCGCCGGGCGGCCGAGCTGGGCGCGGCGCTGCAGCAGGTCAAGACCATGCAGCGGACGGCGCCGAACGATCCGGCGACCACGCGGGCGGCGGCCCTGCTGGAGCTGGTGACCTCGCAGAATCCCGATCGCGCCGCCTACATGAAGGTGCTCGGCGGCCTGGTCAAGTCGCATCCGGACGATATTCGCAGCCGCGAGGACTACGCGGCGATGCTGTTCGCCGGACGCGAGTACGCGGCGGCCCGCGAGCAACTGGAGGCGATGCTCAAGCTCGATCCGCGGAATGCCTCCGGTCACGAGATGCTTTCGCTGGTGCTGATGAAGTTCCTGGAGCTTGACGCGGCCGGCGCGCAGTTCCGGCAGATGCTGGAGCTTCATCCGAATCGCCAGGTGTGGATCAGCAACCTCGCCGAGTATGACCTGATCATCGGCAACTACGATGAGGCCGTCGACCTGTGGCGCCGCCTGCTCAAGCTGGAGACGGCCAGGCCGATGTGGCTGAACTATCGAATCAAACTCCAGCAGACGTATCGCATGGCGGATCGACTGGACGATGCCCGCCGGGACGCCGCGGCGTGGCTGGAGGAGCTCGGCGATGAGCCCGGGCGGAACCTGATGCACTGGTTCCTGCTGGCGGCGGACCTGGATGCCGGGGATATGGACGGCTACCTGGGCCGTTGCGAGAAGTGGCTGGAAGCCAAGCCGGATGATGCGTCGATCCGCGGCTGGTACCTGGGCACGGAGCGGGGCCTGGATGTGCAGGAACTGAGCCGGTGGATCATCCAGGGCCAGGTGCCCTTCACGGTGATCTCCGCGCAGAAGTTTCCCCGTGCCGGCGGGCTGATCGGCGCGGGCAAGGGGGAGGAGGCGACGGTCCAGGCCCTGCGCTGGCTGGCGAAGTCGCCGCAGGCCGAAGCCGGGATCAGCATGGTTCTCGACGCGCTGGGCGGTTCCGGTCAGGAGGAGCAGGCCATCGAAATGGTCAACAGCGCGCTGGCCGGCGCCGAGTCCAACCAGCGGCTCGCCCTGCTGATGCGCCGGCAGGAGCTGTTCCTCCAGGCCAGGCGCTACGACGATGCGATCGCCGCCGCGCGGGAGGTGGTGGTCGAAGCCCGCAAGCAGTTCGACAAGCAGGATCTGGCCGCCCTGCAGATCGTGTATCAACTGGACATGGGGCTGGGGGCGGTGTTCACCCGGGCCAAGCGCTACCAGGACGCCGTCGAGCATTACAGCAAGCTGCTGGCGGATATCCAGCAGCTTCGCGAAGGCTCCGGCGGCGCCGTAGCCGAGCAGGTCAAGCCGATCGAGAAGGACATCCTGCGCATGCTGGCGTTCACGCTGCAGAAGCAGGGCAAGACGGATGACTCGGTGGCACGGATGCAGGCGGCGCTGAAGCTGGCCCCGCTGGACGTCGGCGTGAACAACGACCTGGGCTACACGCTCGCGGACGCCGGCCGGGATCTCGACGAGGCCGAGCGAATGATCCGCCTGGCGGTCGGCGAGGAGCCGCGGCAGGCCGCCTACCTGGATAGCCTGGGGTGGGTGCTGTACAAGAAGGGCGACTTCGCCGGGGCCCGGGACTGGCTGCTCCGGGCGACGGCCCATGATGACGGCGACGACCCGGTGGTGTGGGAGCACCTGGGCGACGCCCGGTGGCGGCTCGGCGAAAAGGCGGAAGCGGTGAAGTGCTGGAAGCACTCGCTGGCCCGCAACGAGACCCTGACCGCCGAGGGGACCAGCGACCAGGGCGAGGACTTCGTCACCCGGGTGCAGGGCAAGCTGGACGCGGCGACCGGCGGCGGCGAACCAAAGGTGGCCGCAACATCCCGGCCGGCGACCGAGTGAATCGGCTGGTCATCAGCCGTTGCCGCCGGATAGCGTGAAGGTCAACGACGGCGCGTGGCCGCGAGACCCGTGGCGGGGCGCCGAGGACGATCTGGAGAGGTCAGGTATGGCAGGACACTCACATTGGGCCCGGATCAAGCGGAAGAAGGGCGTGACCGATGCCCGCCGGGGGCGGTTGTGGAGCAAGCTGGCCCGCAACGTGATCGTGGCGGCGCGAGCGGGTGGCGGCGACCCCTCGGCGAACCTGTCGCTGCGCTACGCGATCGACAAGGCCAAGGGCGCCAACATGCCCAAGGACACCATCGAGAACGCGATCAAGAAGGGCACCGGCGAACTGGGCGGGGCGGCGTTCGAGACCGTCTATTACGAGGGCTACGGCGCCGGCGGGGTGGCCATCCTGGTCGAGGCGCTGACCGACAACCGCAACCGCACCGCGCCGGAGGTCAAGAAGATCTTCGAGCGGGCCAACGGCAGCGTGGGCGCGGCCGGCTCGGTCAAGTGGATGTTCAGCAGCAAGGGCCAGATCACCGTGCCGGGCACGGCGGCCGACGAGGACAGGATCGCGGAGATCGCCCTGGAAGCCGGCGCTGAGGATTACAGGGAAGACGAGGGCTTCTGGGAGATCACCTGCGAGCCACCGGCGTTCGAGCCGCTGCGCGAGGCGCTGCAGTCAGCGGGGATCGAGCCGCAGAGCGCCGAGCTGACCATGGTGCCGTCCACCACCATCGCCCTGGACGCGGACAACGGCAAGAAGGTGCTCAACCTGATCGAGGTGCTCGAGGACCACGAGGACGTGCAGAATGTGTACTCGAACTTCGAGATCTCCGATGAGGTGATGGCGAGTATCGGGGAGTAGGCATTCAGGCGAAACGTCTCGGCCTATCTGCTGTTCGCCAGTGTGCGAATCTCGCGATCGAGCCGATCGCCCAGACGATCCTTTTCCACCTCCAGGCCATATCTCGTCTGCAGGTTCATCCAGAATCTGTCGGACGTACCGAAATACTTCGCCAGCCGCAGGGCCGTGTCGGCGGATATGCCGCGCAAGCCGCGAACGATCTCGTTGATGCGCCGGGGGGGCACCTTGATATCCCTGGCCAGTCGATATTGGCTGAGCCCCAGCGGTTCGAGGAACTCGGCGAGCAGGATTTCGCCGGGGTGGACCGGAGTCAGTCTTCTGGATGCCATTTTCAGCCTCAATGATAGTCTGTGACTTCGACGCTATCCTCATTCCATATTCGATGATACCAGAGCCAGCACGGCCAAGTACTCCACATTCCCCTTCTGCCCCGCGATGGGGCTTTCGATGACGCCGTTTTCCCGCCAGCCGGCCGCGCGAATGGCGGCGAGTGTGTCGTTCAGGATGGTGCGGGCGTCGTCGGGGGGCAGGACGCCGCCGTGCAGGCGGTCGCGGGCCGCTTCGTAGTGCGGCTTGATGAGGGTGATGACCGCACCGGCCGGCTTCAGGACGCGGGCGGCGGCGGGGAGGATGTGCTGCTGTCGGGTCCAGGCGACGTCGATGGTGACTAGGTCGACGGGCTCGGGCAGTTCCACGTGCATGGCGTTGGTGCGCTCCATGACCGCAACGCGGGGGTCCCTGCGCAGGGTGTAGGCGAGGACGCCGTAGCCGGTGTCGATGGCGTAGACCTTCGCCGCGCCGCGGCGGAGGAGGCAGTCGGTGAAGCCGCCGACATTGCTGCCGAAATCCGCGCAGACCCAGCCTGTCGGATCGATCTGAAAGGCGTCGAGAGCGGCGGCAAGCTTCTCGCCTGCCCGGCTGGCGTAAGGGCGCTCCGTGGACATGCGGGCAGTGTAGGGGGAGCAAGTGAGAAGTGAGAAGTGAGAAAGCGGCAGAAAATGAGAAGCGGCACTCGCCGCAGGATGGCTTCGCGGGCTGGGCGGCGCCGCGGCATGGAGGGCGGTGCGTGAAAGGTCAGGTCACGACGGCGTCCGCTTCGATTTCGATCAGGGCGGCGTCGTCGATGAGGCGGGCGACCTCCACGATGCTGGTGGCCGGCCGGATTTCGCCGAAGATCTCTCCGTGGACCCTGGCGACTTCCTCCCAGCGGCTGATATCGGACACGTACATGCGGGTGCGGATGACCTGGTCGATGTGCCCGCCCAGGGCCTCGATGGCCGCCTGGACGATGGTCAGCGAGCGGCGGGCCTGGTCGGCGAGCGAAGGGGAGAAGGTGCCGTCGGCATTGATGCCCACCGAGCCGGTCACGGCGATGAAGCTGCCGCTGCGAACCGCACGGGAGTAGCCCATGACCGGCTCCCACGTGGAGCCGGAGCTGGCGCACTGTCGGCCGGCGCGGTCTTGGACGGTGATGCGGACGTCGGAAGCGGACATGGGATGATTCCTCAGGGTGATCCGGGTCGATGGGTCAGCCACACGGCTGCGAAGCGGCAGGGCCTGTCTCCAAATCCGTGGATCTCGGGTGCCAGACCCGGTTCCCTACCGCAATGGGGCGCCGGGCCCCGTGCACACATCCGATCAGGCCCCCGCGGGTCGCGCAAAACGAAACGGCCGACTCGGAACTCGCCTCGGCGAAGCCGGGTCGGCCGTCTTCAAACCGCCTTCCCCTTTGGGGGGAGGCAGTGCGGGGGTCAGCCCTTGGTCTTGAGCGCGTTCAAGCGGCGCTGAAGCTGGGACTTCCGCCGGCTGGCGGCGTTCTTGTGGATGGCGCCTTTGGCGGCGTTCTGGTCGACGGTCTTGATGGTCGCCCGCAGGGCCTCCTCGGCCTTGCCGGTGTCGCCGGTGGCGAGCACCTCGGAAAAGGACCGGATGCTGAGCTTGATGTCCACCTTGCGGGCGCGATTGATGGCCTTGCGCTTGGCGTTCTGACGGATCCTCTTCCTGGAGGAAAGGGAATGGGCCACGTGGGCTTCTCCATAAAGGTCCTGCGTCCCCGGGGACGCGTCTTAAGCGTCGGATCCGCCCGCAGCTTGCCCGCGCAGGTCGTTGATCCGCTTCCTGATCTCACCGTTCCGGTAATTGTAGTCCCATTTTAGGAGGAGTCCGTAGACTTTCAAGGCCTCCTCGAACTGCCCGCCTTCCTCGTAGGCCCGCCCCAGGCGGTAGTGGAGATCCTTGCCGAGCTCGTCGTCGGGGGTCTCGTAGCTCTCCAGGGCGTCCTTGTAGGTGTCGATGGCCTGGGAATGGTAGCCCTTCTCGAAGAAGCTCCGCCCGATGTAGAGGGCGCAGCGGACGCGGTTCTTGGGCTCGCTGCGGGCCTCCTGGAGGACGGGGATGGCATCGTCGAAGCGCCTGGCCTGGAAGAGCCGCACGCCATACTGGAAGCGCATGCCCAGGTCGGTGGGATAGCGGCGGCAGCGCTCCTTGAAGACGCCCAGCTCGAACTCGAGCTGTTTCCTGAGGTGCTCGGTGGCGGCCTGGCGGTCGCCGGAGGCGGCGATGGCCCGGGCCTTCCGCTTGAGCTGCTTGATGCGGATGTCCTCGGCCTTCATCTTGTGGCGGTACTCGTCGGTCTCCTTGAAGGCCTTGAGCAGGATCTCCATGGCCTCGCGCTCTTCCTCTTTGGCTTCGCGGCGGCAGAGGAGGTCGACGAGGTTGTTGATGTTCCGGGGGTCGCCGGAGTCGGCCTCGTAGCGCTGCCGGGCGGTGCGGATCATGTCATCCATGCGGCTGTCGGAGGTGAACAACCGATCCTTGTCGTGAAGCTCCATCTGGGCGTCGCTGTCGCGGACGGAGTCGCGGAAGCTGTCGGCGTTGGAGTAGCGCCCTTTCAGGATGGTGAGCTTGCCGGCGAGGTTGCGCAGCTCGTTGTTGTACTTCATCTCGGTGGGCTTGTGGCTGCGCAGGCGGCTCATGGCGTCTACGGCCCGGTCCATGGCCTCGATGGCCATCTTGAGATCGGTCGCGGCGATGCGGTCGGCGAGTTCCTCGTAGACGGTGCGGAGCAATTCGTAGCGGGCAACGTTGGGCTTCTCCTCGCGATAGACGCCCTCGGCGAAGATCTCACCGATCCACATGGTGGTCAGGTTGAACCCGGCCTTGGCGGCGTTGCGGAACATGGCCTCCATGTAGCCGACGTTGCGGGGATCCTTGGAGAGGAGCATCTCCGCGTTGAGCAGGGCCTTCCTGGCGTCCTTGAGGTTGGTCTTGTACTTCATCGTGTCGGAGAAGCTGACCTTCTGTCCGCCGCGAAACAGCGCGGCGGCGCGGCAGGGCTTGTGCCCCTCCTCGACGGCTTCGGGCCAGTACTCCAGCCCGGTGATGTAGCACTCGATGGCGTAGTCGTAGTTCTTGTTCTGGGCCAGGCCCTGTCCCTTGGTGAACCAGGTTCTGGCCTTGGACAGATCCACCTCGGTGAACACCGGTGCGTCGCCATCGGGGCCGGACTTGTCGGGTGTCTTGCGCATGGTGCTGAAGCGGAACCCCGCCGCCGGGTGCAGAGGGCATCGCCGGCGACTGACCTGAGGGTGCGTGATCCCGGAATACCGAGAGCGACATCGGCTCTCGCGTCTGGTACGCTGTATACCTGTCGATGGTAACGTCCGGCGGAACGCGGTCAAGCCGGCACAAGTCAGTCAGTTTACCGGCTCAGCCCCGCGGTCGCCAGCAGGCCAGGTGGTGGACATGGATCAACTGCCCGAACGCATCGTGATTTATCCGGACCCCCGGCTGCGCCAGCGCTGCCGGGAGGTGACCGGGTTCGGCGACGGACTGGAGGCGCTGGGTGGGCGGATGCTCGAGCTGATGCGGACCCACAAGGGGGTCGGCCTGGCGGGTCCGCAGGTGGGGGTCAACCTGCGGCTGTTCGTCTGCAGCCCCACCGGTGAGCCGGCGGATGACCGGATCATCATCAATCCCCGGCTGGAGGACCTGTCCGGGGCGGAGGAGGCGGAGGAGGGCTGCCTGTCGATCCCCGAGGTGCGGGTGATCATGCGGCGGGCCAGGCAGTGCCGGCTGGTGGGACAGGACGTTCACGGCGCTCCGTTCACACTGGAGGGGGAGGGTCTGCTGGCCCGGATCTGGCAGCACGAATTCGATCATCTCGAAGGGCGGCTGATCATCGACCGGATGAACCCCACCGACCGCATCGCCAACAAGAAGCAGATTGCCCGGCTCGAAGCCGAGTTCAAGCGGAAAAACAAGCCTCGCAAACGGCTGCTGGGCTGAAAACCCGGATGGTGCCGATGGTCGGCGGGGGTATAATCACGCCCATGCACCTGCTTCGCGGCCTCAACTCCTGCAAGAAGTCATTATTGTTGATAGCTGGCTTTCAACTCGCGGCGGCCGGTTCGGTCCTGGCCTGGAGGCCGGCTGCCCTGGTGCCGGTCGGGCTGGTGCTGGGGGGGAGTTTCCTGGCGGCGATGCTGGTGCTGGCGGCGTGTCGGCACCGCTTTCGGCAACGCCTGGAACGGCTTCGCGGAGTCACCGAGGCGATCGGACGTGGTGAGGGCGGGGCGCTCGCGGGCCTCGATGACGATGTCGAGCTGCGCTCGCTTGCCCCATCGCTGACGGTGCTCGCCGACACCCTGGGTGACCACCGGCGCGAGCAGGAGCGGCTCCGCGAGCGGCTGGCCCGTTCCGAGAAACTGGCCCTGATCGGCGAACTCACCGCGACGGCCGCGCATGAGATCAACAATCCGCTGGACGGCTTGCAGAGCAGCACGCGGATCATCCGTCGCAGCCTCTCGGATGAGCGTCAGGCGCGGCAACTGCTGGACCTGATGGACGGCGGGCTGTACCGCATCGAGATGATCGTGCGCCGGCTGCTGGCCATGAGTCGCGACGAGCCGCCGATACTCGCGGAGATCGCCCTGGACGAGGTGATGAACGAGGCGGCGGCGTTCGTGGCCCCTAGGCTGGAGCGCTGCCAGGTGGTGCTGGTGCGGGATCTTCAGGATGAAGGCCTGGCGGTCAGCGGAGACCGGCTGCCGCTGGTGCAGGCCCTGATCAACCTGCTGCTCAACGGGGCGGACGCGATGGGATCGGGCGGGAAGCTGATCCTCCGCGGGCGGCGCGAGGAGCACGTGGCCGTGCTGGAGGTGATCGACACGGGCGAGGGGATCGCGCCGGAACACCTGCCCCATGTGTTCGAACCGTTCTACACCACCAAGCCGCGCGGGCGGGGCACCGGACTGGGGCTGGCGGTGGTTCGGCGCGTCGTCGAGGCCCATGGCGGCGAGGTGCAGGTGTTCAGCCGGCAGGGGCGGGGAACGCGATTCCGTATCGAGCTGCCGGCGATTCCTGTCCGCGGCGGTGGATCCCCGCGCACGACGGACGTGAACGAGGGCGCGACTGCCCGGGCCGCGCTGGGCCCTTCCGAAACCGCCCGGTCCGCCCGGCCGGGGCCGGCGGCCCATCTGAAGAGCTGATACCCATTTATTAGAAGCTATGGCGTGGGATCGCATTTCCGCGATAATGTCGCCGGCTGCAGCGGAAGGGCGATATACCGGGCATCGTTGCGCATCTCACAGCGCCCGCTCATCCTGTCAAATCGCCGCTCCTGAAGCCGCCCGGGCCTGTTCAGGGAGATCATGATGGACGAACCGGCGAAGCTGGAATCCGTACCCGTTGACCGGGAGCACGCCCTGGCGCGGACCATGGGGCTGTGGGCGCTGGCCATCTACGGCGTCGGCGACATGCTGGGTACAGGGATCTACGTGCTGATCGGCCGGGCCGCCGGGGCCATGGGCAGCGCCGTCTGGCTGGCCTTCGTGGTCTCGATGGTCGCGGCCATGCTGACGGGGTTGTCGTACGCCTGCATCGGCTCGCGGCATCCCAAGGCGGCCGGGGCGGCGTACGTTACCCAGCGGGCATTCGGCAAGCCCTTCCTGTCCTACGTGATCGGGCTGGCGGTGATGGCGTCGGGCCTGACCTCGATGGCGACCGCGTCGCGCGGGTTCGCGGGATACGCCTACGGCTTTCTGGTCGCGGCGGCCCCGGGGCTGGAAGGTTCGGAGCGGATGGTCCAGACCCTGCTGGTGCTGGGATTCATCGGCGGGCTGACCTTCATCAACTTCTGGGGCATGCGCGAATCGACCTGGCTCAACCTGATCTGCACCACCATCGAGGTCGGCGGGCTGGTATTCATCATCGCCATCGGTATTCCCTTCTGGGGCGGCACGGATTACCTGCTGCCGCCGACCGATCACTCGGCGTTCACTCTGCCGCTGATCCTGGGCGGGGCCCAGCTCACCTTCTTCTCGTTCGTCGGGTTCGAGGACATGCTCAACGTGACCGAGGAGGTCAAGGATCCGGAACGCAACTTTCCCAGGGCACTGGTGGTGGCTCTGCTGATCGTCACGGTGATTTACATTGCCATCGCGATCACAGCGGTATCGGTCGTGCCCCACGCCGAGCTGGCCGTGTCGAAGGATCCGCTGGTCGAGGTGACTCGCCGGGCGGCGCCGTGGTTCCCGCCGGCACTGTTCACTGCCATCAGCCTGTTCGCGATCACCAATACGGCGCTGCTCAACTATATCATGGGCTCGCGGCTGGCCTACGGCATGGCCCGGCAGGGGCTGCTGCCCAGGGTGCTCGGCCGCGTGCACGCGACCCGCCGGACCCCGCACGTCGCCATCCTGACGCTCATGGTCATGGTGACCACACTGGCGCTGGCGGGCAATATCGACGCGTTGGCCAAAGCGACCGCCGCTTTGTTGCTGGGCGCGTTCATCCTGATGAACGCGGCATTGATCGTGCTGAAACTGCGTCCCGGCGAGCCCAGGGGCTCGTTCGAGGTGCCCATCGTTGTTCCGGCCGGGGGGATCCTGGTATGTGGTCTGTTACTGGCATTTACCAGGGAGCCGGAGGCACTGGGCATTTCCGGCATCATCCTGGCGGGGATCTGCGTGTTGTATCTGGCGTTGCGGCCGAAGAACGTGGTGGTCGAGGAGTGATGGCGAGCAGGAGTGAGGCAGTTCAAGGCCGCGCTCTTGAAATACAGTGAATGGCCCCTGGGCACCGGATGCCGCCGGCTCTCTGCACCGTCGGCCGTCAGGCCTTGGTCACGCGCAGCACTTCTTCCGGCGTGGTCATCCCTCGCTTGACCTTCTCGAGGCCGTCCTGGCGGAGCAGCTTGAGCCCGTGCTGCATGGCCACCTGCTGGATCTTGCCGGCCGAGGCCCGCTGGACGACCAGCTCGCGGATGGGGTCGTTCATCATCAGCAGTTCGAAGATGCCGATGCGGCCCTTGTAGCCGATCTGGCGGCACTCGCGGCAGCCGCGCCCGCGGTAGAGCTGTTGCCCCGGGGCCAGCACCAGGTCCGGCGGGAGCTGATCGGGATCGGGGTCGTAGGCTTCCTTGCAGTGCTTGCAGATGCCGCGGACCAGGCGCTGGGCGAGGATGCCTTCCAGGGAGCTGGAGACCAGGAACGGCTCGACACCCATGTCCAACAGTCGGGTGTTGGCGCCGGAGGAGTCATTGGTGTGCAGGGTGCTGAACACCAGGTGGCCGGTGAGCGAGGCGTTGATGGCCACTTCGGCGGTTTCCTGATCGCGAATTTCGCCGACCAGGATGACGTCGGGGTCGTGCCGCAGGAACGAGCGGAGGGCGCGGGCGAAGTTGAGCCCGATCTTCTCGGCCGTCTGCACCTGGTTGATGCCTTCGAGGTAGTACTCGATGGGATCCTCGATGGTGAGGATCTTGATCTCCTCGGAAACGATGGTGTGCAGCGCGGCGTAGAGCGTGGTGGTTTTACCGGAGCCGGTGGGCCCGGTCACCAGCACGATGCCGTGCGGGCGGGTGATCATGGCTTCGAAGTTGTCGAGCACCTCGTCGGCCATGCCGAGCTGGGGCAGGGACAGGTTGATCGACTGGCGGTCGAGGATACGCATGACCACGGCTTCGCCGAAGCCGGTGGGGATGATGGAGACGCGGAAGTCGATCTCGCGCCCGTTGACGCGGGCCTTGAAGCCGCCGTCCTGGGGCAGCCGCTTCTCGGCGATGTTCAGGTTGCTCATGATCTTGATGCGGCTGATGATCGCGGCCTGGAAGTGGCGGATCTGGGGCGGCACCACGGTCTTCTGAAGCACGCCGTCGATGCGGTAACGGATCTTGAGATCGTTCTCGCAGGGCTCGACGTGAATGTCGCTGGCCTTGTCGCGGATGGCCTCGGTGAGGATGTCGTTGACCAGCTTGACGACGGTGGCTTCCTGGGCCAGGTCCATCGCGTCGCCGTTTTCGTCGATCGACTCGGAGAGCAGCTCGATCTCGCTGGCGTCGGCCGATTCCTCGATCATCTGGTCGATGGTGCTGCCGCCGACGCCGAAGTGCTGGCGGATGAGGCGCTGGATCTCGGACTCGCTGGCCAGCACCATCTCGATCTTGAGCTGGGTCAGCAGGCGCAGCTCGTCGAAGGCGTTGATGTCGTACGGGTCGGCGGTGGCCACGCGCAGGGTGTCGCTGGTCTTCTGGATGGGGATGAACTGGCGCTTGTGGATCAGGCGGGCGGGCAGAACCTTGAGCAGCTCCTCGTCCAGCTTGATCTGGGTCAGGTCCACCACCGGGATGGCCATCTGCTCGCCCTGGACCCGGAGGACGTCGAGCTCTTCGACGAAGCCCAGGCGGACAAGAATCCGGTCCAGGCGTTCCTGCGGGCTCTTGCGGGCCGCCAGGGCGGCCTGCAGATGGTCCGCGGAGATCTTCCCCTGCTCCAGTAGGATTTCGCCGATGCTCACTGCTCTGTTTCCGGTTGTATCACAGGCCACTTCAATCCTCGCGATCCGGGGGGCCGGCGGGCTGGATGCGGCTTCTACCCGCTTACCCGCCCCGGCGCGGGAAATACGGCGCGCGCCGGAGGCCGATCCTTATAACCGGCCCGCGTGCCCCGGTTGCAGGAGGGCAAAGGAAATCGCCCGTGCCGCGGAGAGTGGGGAGGCAGGGACGTGAATCATAACTTTATTTTTGCCAATGGCTTAGACGCTTTCTCGGCTGGTTGGGAGATCAGGGATTATACAACTGCCACCATTCGGCCCGCTGGAGCACATCCCGTCCGCGCACGACAAACTCGCGGAAGGACGCCGGCAGATCCTCGACGGTCTTGAGGGAAGGTCCGAAAAGCCCGTCGGATCGTCCGCCCAGCTTGAGGACCTGGAAGTCCGACAGGGCGGCATCGACCACCTCCTGGTCGATCATGCCGGGGCTGCCCCGGTCGAACATGACCAGGTCGTGGTACCCGCGGAAGGGGCCCTTGAGCAGCTCCGAGTTGGACCGTGCCTGGTAGGTGCCCAGGTCGAGCATCTGGGAGATCGCCTCGTGGAAGGCGTCGCCGTAGGCTTCCTGGTAGCGCAGGTAGTGGTTGGCGGCATCCCGCCGGATGACCTGCAGCTCGTCGGGACCGAGGGGGCGAAGGGTGTGTCGGCCCCAGAAGTCGGTCGCGGATACCGCCAGGTAGGTCTCCGCGTACTCATCGGGGACAAGCTCCCTGCCCAGTTCGTCGATCATTCGGATCAGCCGCTGGTAGGCGAACTTCTGGGGGGCGTTTTCCAGGGCCAGGATGAGCCGGTCGGGGTCGTTCCACTGATCCATGTGGCGCAGGGCGAAGTTCGGTGAGGCGTAGAAGTCCTCGTCGTACTCGAGCAGGGAGCGAACCTCGAGGATGAACTTCTCGCGGTTGATCAGCAGGCGGGTGGTGGCGGTTTCCCAGGCGTTCTCGGACACGGTTCCCTGGAGCATATTGGGATTTATGAGGCTCAGCGGTTTGCGGATCTTGTCCTCCTGGAGGGCGTCGAACATGAGCCCGACGCGCAGGCGGGCCAGCCGTTCGAGGGGATGCTCGGAGCTGGACAGGAAGGGCAGATCGGTGGTGCTCTGCGGCTCGCGGCCGATGGGGAGCTTGAAGTAGCCGAGATGGCGGCCTTCCTCGAGGTCCTTGCGCTCGCGCTCGATGGTGGGGAACCTGGCCCGGATGACCAGGTGGGTCATGCTCTTTTCCTCGGTGGATGACTCTCCCTTGGAGATGCCCAGGAGGTCGGAGGTTCCGGTGGCTCCGCTGCCGCTCTTGGTGAAGAACGAGGAGATGGGCGTGACCATGTTGGGGCGGAGCTCGGTGGTGAAGGAGGTCAGGTCGTTGGCGTCGCCGAGCTGGGTGGTGCCCGGGGTCTGGATGATGTTGCCCTGGCTGGAGTAGAAGTTGAGGTTGATGACGGAATTGTGCTCCCGCTTTTCCAGGGCGGCGTCCTCGCGGGACTCCGCGATGCGCTGGTCGAAGATCTGT
>CAYVVX010000046.1:0-14757 GCA_964455315.1 uncultured Planctomycetales bacterium
GCGCCAGCGCGACCATGCGAATCGCGTCCTTGGTGGCGAGGGCGAAAGGCTTGTCGATGAACAGCGGAATCCGGCGGCGGAGAAATGGCTCGGCGAGCCCAAGGTGGTCCGACCCATCATCGCTGCAGTTGCAGAGAAAGCCCGCGTCGACGTCGCGTGCCAGTTCAGTGATGTCCGAGCAGGAGATGGGCTGCCGGCGGAAGACCCTCGCACCCTCTGCCGCCTTGCCCGGATCGGCGTCGCCCAGCTTGACCACCTCGAAACCGGAGACACGCCTGGGCACCACCTGGAAGGGCCGGTAGCAGTCGGTGAACCAGTAGTGGCATTCGGGCGACAGCTCGCGGTAGCGGCGCATGTCCAGATCGGCCAGCACAGGGATGAAGTGGTACAGGTGGTTGTCCACGCGATACATGGCCAGTCGGAGCTTTCGCGGCATGGCGATGGCCTCCAGGGATACAAAACTTATCGATAGATCAGTTCGCGGATGTCCTCACCATGATACCGGACCGTGCGCGCATCGACCCGCTCCGCGCCGGGTATCCGGGCGGCGCGGTCGGCGGGATCCGGCGTGTAGAAGCGCTTCTCCAGGACGTACGGTCCGGACTGATTCAGCGGCGCGATAGGTGATTCCCGATGGCGCCGCACGGCCGCACGAACACCCTCCTTGATCAGCCGCCGGGATTCGACCGCGGACATGCTGATGGCCGCGCCGCGCCCCAGGCCCTGCTTGACGCTGACCGTGACGATGCCGGCGATGAGTGCTTCGGCCTCCGCGCAGGCATCCCGCTCGCCGCTGAGGAAGACGACCGGAACCCCCAGCGAGCCGGCGTAAAGGGAAAACTGAGCGATTTCGCCGATGGGCGAACCGTTCAACCGGATAGATTCGATGCTGCGGCTGTCCTGGGTGTGGCTGAGATTGCTGGTGGGCACGCCGGCCATGGCGTGCTGCCCGATGATGACCGCGGCGTCGTACTGGTCCAGCGTGGCGAGGAGCTGCGGTACGGTGATGGGCCGGCCGTGGATGAGCCGGGCGGCTGGGTGCAGATCCTCGAACCAGATGCCGCCCGGCCCGTGGCCGTCGCAAACCAGAACGTCCTCGATGCCAACCTCGAGAAGACCTTCGATGGCAGCATTCACCTCGGCGGTCAGCAGCCGCTTGGCGTGGTCATGGTATCGACCGGTGGGGAATGTCTGATCGTCGAATGAGACCACGCCCGCGACGCCTTCCAGATCGGTGAGGATGAACACGGAGCGCATCGGAATGCGATCCTTTCACTGTGGCGCGTCCGCACCCTGTTTCCAGTGCCCGCGGATGGTGGTCTCATCGAGGTTGGCGTCCTGAATACGCACATCGAGCAGACGACCAGTGAAGCCGGCGCCGCCGGAGGTGAGCCCGGCCAGGGCGATATCCACGCCGCTGCCGGCCATCTTTCCGCTGCAGGCGCGCCGCGCGGAAAGCACACCATCGACGTACAGGCGGAGTTCACGGCCGTCGTAGGCGCCGGCGAGGTGATGCCTTCCAGCGGGGGCGATTCGATGGGTCTGAACACCCCGCGCTCCCTCGCTTGTGTTAATCGCAAAGGACGGACCCGGTACGGCTGCGCACAGGCCGCCGTTGTGTCCGCAATCCGACCAGCGCAGGCTGAAGGCTGCCTGATCGCCGGTGGTGTCGTAGCGAAGCACACGACCATGCCCCGCAATCCGGCCGGACTCGAGATAGCTTCTTCCGTTGTGCCAGGGTGCCAGGTAGAGGTGGCGCCCGTCGAAGGCCGCTGCGTTGTACCCGACGGTATCGAGACCATCGATGTGCGATGCGTCCCAGGCGTGCCAACTCGCTGGATCTTCGAAAGGACTCAGCGTGTCAAACCGCAGGAAATGGGTGTGGAACCCCTCGGTGCGCTGGGTGCCGTCCCAGAAGGGGATGTAGTAGACGAACCGTCCGTCGAACGCTCCGCCGTCGTAGCCGGCGGTGGCGAGTCCGCCGATCGCTGAAGCGTCGAAGAACGACCATGCCTCACGGGCATTCAGCGGCAGCCGCGTGTCGAAACGGGCACTTATCCGGGTCGGCCCGTATGGCACCGGGTACCAGTAGCGCCCGTCGAACGCTGAGCCGACACAGCGCTGAATACCGAATGGGCGCAGGTCGAATGCGCTCCAGCTTGCCGGTGATGCGAAGTCGCCCTGCGTGTCATAGGCCAGCGGACAGCCATTATCCAGAGGGGCGAACAGGACGCGTCGCCCATCGAAGGCGGCACCGTCGAAGCAGGCGGTGAGCAATCCGCCCGTGCCTGAAGCGTCGAAGGTCTGCCAACTCGCCGGATCCTTGAATTCCGCGGTGGTATCGAATCGCAGCACGTGCCCGCTGTGGTTGGGGAAACGCGTGTCGTAGCCAGGAGCGAAGTAGATGTGGCGGCCGTCGGCGCCCGCGCCCTGAAAGGAGATGGGCAGGCCCACGTCGAACGCGGCCCAACCCCGAGCGGACTGGAACGGCTCGTGCGTGTCGTACCGCAGTACGCGGGAGTGATAGCCCTCGTCGTCGCGGCGCGGCACGAAGTACACGAAGCGCCCGTCAAAGGCCGCGCCGTAGTAGGCGCGGATATTCAAGCCGTCGGTCCGGGCAGCATCGTATGCCTGCCAACCATCATTTGCATGAAACGGCCGATGCGTATCGTAGCGAAGCACATTGGCGTGCAGGCCCGTGCTGTTGAGCTGCGGCACGAAGTACACATACTGGCCGTCAAAGACCGCTCCGAGGTACCCACGGGTGTCCAGACCGGAGGTCTCGCCCGCATCGTATGCCGAGAGATCGCCATCCTGTGAGGCGATGCTCCACCTGGAGATCAGCGGCTGCATCGCTTCGCCGCGTGAATCATCCGACTCGGCCCAGGCTTCCACGGTGAGACGATCACCAAGTAGCAGAGCTGAAGAGCCCTTCAAATGCAGGATACCTTCGTGCTGAACCGGCAGTATTTCGGCGCCTTGAGTAAAGCCTGACAGGTGAACTGAGCAGTCGCCAGACCGCATGCGTACGCGCAGCTTCCAATGGGAAGTGGAATGCTTCGGTTCGGCGCTCGGCGGGCATGACTCCTGGGCGGGCATGCGGATCATTCCCCCATGATTTCAAGAAACTGTACCGGATTGGCGAGGTTGTGATAGCGCATCCGGACCCAGTCCGGGGAGCGGACGGAGGAGCTGATGCCGGCCAGCAACACGGCTCCCTGGAAGGGCGCTTCGCCCTCGGCAAGCCCACCGATAACCACATCGGTTCTGTTGACAGCAAGACTCCCGCGGGCAGGCTGGCAGGCGATCTCTTCCCCGTCGAGGAACAGGCGCAGGCAGCGTCCGTCATAGGTGCCGACCAGGTGGTGTCGCCCGACGGGCAGCGGGCGATCAGCGGCGACACTGAAGACCCGGTCGGATGTGTTGATCAGGAAACGCGGTCCGGGCAGAGCGGCGCACAGTCCGCCGTTGCTTCCGTAGTCGGACGAGCGGAGGCAGAAGGAGGCGCGCTGGCCGGTCGTGTCATATCGGAGCACGCGCCCGTTACCGATGATCCTCCCGGGAAATGCCTGACCGTCCATCCAGGGAGCGCAATACAGGAACCGCCCATCGGTCGCCCCGGCGTTGAAGCCCACGGTCTTCAGCCCCGCAGTCAGTCCGGCGTCGGTGCACAGCCAGCTGTCCGGATCCAGGAAGTCTCCCAGCGTGTCGTAACGCAGCATCAGGCCGTGGAATTCCCGGTCTTCATCCCAGTAAGGCGTGTAGAAGATGTAGCGGCCGTCGAAAAAGCCGCCATCGTATCCGCTGGTGCGCAGGCCCGGTGTGCGAGCTAATCGATAGTGTTGCCAGCTCGAGTCTGCCTCGAAGGGGGCGCCGGTGTCGTAGCGCACGGCCACGGGGCAGACCCCGTAAGGGACGAGGTACACGTACCGCCCGTCGAAGACGCCGCCGACCAGCCGGGTGACGCCGAGTCGGGCAGCGTCGAAAGCGGCCCAACTTCCGGGCAAGTGGAAGTCAGCCTGAGTGTCGTAGCGCAGAACCGCGCCGTAGGACAGGGGCATGAAGTAGACGTAGCGCCCGTCGAACACGGCGCCGTCGAAATCGCGTGTGTTCAGTCCGCAGGTCCCGCTCGCATCAAACGTGGTCCAAGCGTCTAGGTCGTGAAAGTCTCGCGCCGTATCGTGCCGGAGGATCGTGCCGCTGCTGATCAGCAGTTGGTCGGAGGACATGCCGGTCACCCGCGGAGAATCATCCGCGGTCACCGCGTTTGAGGACGGTTTCGGGCGCGCTTCCTGGCCTGGGCAGAAGTAGATGAACCGTCCGTCGTACGCGGCCGACTGGCAGGAGTTGGCGAGGCCCGCGTCATGTACGTCCCAGCTTCCGGCGTCTTTGAAGTCTCCTTGGGTATCGTAGCGGAGCACGCGCGAGTGGAAGCCAAGGGGCTCACGCCGCGGGCAAAAGAAGATACAACGTCCCGTGTGGACGGCACCGTAGTAGCCCTTGGTGACGAGCCCGCCGATCGTGCCCGCGTCGAAGCCCGCCCAACTCGCAGCGTCGTGAAAGCCACCGTGCGTGTCAAGGCGCAACACTTTGCCGTGGCGATTCTCCAGATCATGCTGGGGCACGAAGTAAATGTACCGGCCGTCGAAGACGGCGCCGAAGAAGCCGGTCGTATCCAGTCCGTCCGTGCAACCCGCATCGTGCGCATCGAATGCGGCGAAATCGGGGTCAAGGGCCCACTTTGAGACCAGCGTCTGCATGGCTTCGGCGCGGGGCTCGTCGTGATCGAACCAGGCTTCTACGGTGATTGCGTCCGTCGGACACATCTCGTCTTGGTGACTGACCCGCCAGACAGTCGTGCCGTTGGCGCCAGGTACCGGTGTGCATCCGTGGCAGCGAGGTCCCTGGTCGACGGCTCCACCTGTTTCGGTGGCCTGCACCATCAATCGTTCGTTCTCCGGCCAGAACTCGCTGGGGGCCATGGGCTTTCTGTTAGAGGCGTCATCGACAACCAACGCCACCTTCATCGGCTTAGCTGAATCGAGCAGCGGCAGTCGAAGCCATCCAGTCAGCCGACCTTGGTCCGAATCGTAGCAGGTCAGCGTAAACGGCAAGGCATTGCCGCTTGGCGGCTCCACGAACTGCAATGCGGCCGCGGCGACGGTCGAATCGCTCAACCCTCGCAGCACCTCGTGTCGCAGATCGACCAGGGCGATGTAGTCGCGCAGGGGTGCCGCCGGCGCGCAGTCGCGGGCCACGAGCAACGTCAGTGTTCTGGGTCGGTTCGATCTCATGCTGGTCCGTGATGAAGCGCTCGCCTTCGTCTCAGCTCGAGGGGACCAGTCGGCGGGCGTTCTCGCCCATAATCCTGGCCCGGTCCCTGGCATCGAGGTCAAGAGAGTTCAGGAACTCGAGGTGCTCTCCACCGTAGCAGTCGCGCCCGAACAGCAGGCGGTCCGCGTATCTGTGGACGAACGCATGTGCGTGATCCACGTCCCGCCGCAGCGCGCCGAGCCCCGAGCCGGCTGACAGGTCTGCACAGAGATTGGGATATTCGTCGAACAGGCGATAGAGCTTGCCACCCGGCCTGACCGGTGACGTCGGGTAGATATCAGGATCATCCTCGGCGCCCGCGCTGATCTCGCGCCAGAAGCCGGGCGCATGGCCCACAAAGGTGGTTTCCGGACAGGCCGCCAGAGCCCGTTCCAGGTTGTCCACCGTGCCGCCGTACCACAGCGGCTGGTACAGTTTGCGCCCTGACTCGCGATCCGCGAGAAAGGGTATGTCCAGATGCAGCACCACGGGACAGCCGAGCTCGCCGGCCTTGCGATACAGCTCGATGCAGCGGGGATCATCAAACAGGATGCGGAATTTCCACTCGCCGCAGACACGGACGCCGTGAATGTGGTAGGCGCATTCGAACAGCTCCGCCGCATTGCCAAACCCCGGGTAGGGGGCGTAGCCGAGAATGAAACGGTCCGGATAGCGGTCGCGGGTGGCGACAATGGCGCTCAGGGGGATGCCCGCGTGGGTGCCATCGGAGCGGGCATTACGAGGATCGAGCACACCGTGGTAGCGGCGGTTGTCCTCCTGAGGCGGGATCTCCCAGGCCAGCAGCCAGGCGGTGGAGATGCCGTGCTCGTCCAGGTCGCGGATCAACCCGACGTCATCGCGCTTGTGCCAGAACACGTGCTGATGGGAATCGATGATCATGGTGTCACCTGCTGAATTACTACGTCAGCTGAGATAGGCAGCTTCCAGTTTACCCAGTGCTTCGACCAGATCGGCTGCCTCCTGGTCGCCGCAACAGTGGTTCATGTGCAGCCGGAACTGGCGCAGGTCGGCATCGACGAGGTTGGGTAGCGGGAATTGACGGTCGGGGTCACCCTTGTACGCAGGCGCCCGCCAAGGATATCCGCTGGTGCCGAATACCTTTTGTTCCTGGAACCAGGAGAACGCGGTGATGGGGTAGTAGTACGAGTCCACGGGGAATCCCTCGGCCTCCAGGGCGCGAAGGAAAACGTTGCGATCAACGCTCAGTTGATCGATGTCCAGGGTGAAGAAGAGCTTCCAGAATGCTCCGGCGCAGTCGGGCAGCACCGGCTCGACGCGAACCGCCTTCAGCTCGCTTTCGCACAGGCTCGCGACGCGTTCGGCAAACGTCCGGCGCCGCTCAAGGAAGTGCGGGAGCTTGCGCAGTTGCTCCCGGCCGATGGCCGCGCCGAGTTCGTCCATGTTCACGTTGTGTGCGGCGATGGTCGCGACGCGCCGGCCCGGTGGCGGTTCGGGCATACCGAAGGGCTTGCCCCGATCGGCCGATCGCCGGATGCGCCAGTAGAGCTCCTCATTTTGCGTGAACACGACGCCTCCCTGCCCGCCGGTGGAGAAGTGCTTGCCGAACATGGTCGAGAAAACACCAGCATCGCCGATGGTTCCCACCATCCGGCCGCGGTAGACAGCACCGTGGGCCTGCGCACAATCCTCGATGACGGGAATCGAGCGGGCCCGGGCCAGCTCCATGATGGGGTCCAAGTCCAGCGGATAGCCTGCCAGGTGCACAAGCAGAATCGCCCGGGTGTTGTCGTTGATGCGCTCGGCGATCTGCTCGGACCCGGTGGCGTGGCTGCCCGGGCGGCTGTCGGCAGGCACGGGAATGCAGTTGTTGAGCGCGACGGGCATGAAGCTGCCCTGGTCGCTGGTGGGGGCGACGATCACTTCGCCAAAGGGCTCGATCTCGAGGGCGCGGAGCGCGACCCAGATGGCACTGCTGCCGGAGTTCACTGCATCCGCGAAACCGCCGCCGTGAAACGCGGCGAACTCTTCACAGAAAAGCCGCTCCTGCTCTCCGTTGTAGCCGATCGGGTCGCCGGTGCGGATGGCGTGGTCAAAGAGCGTCGTGACCGCACGTTTCTCCTCCTCGCCCAGGACTGCGTGCTTTGGCCAGGGTTTTGTACGTACCTTGGATCCGCCCTCGATTGCCAGTCGTCCTGTCGATGCCATGGTCATGACCTCACCTCGCCCGCACATTTCGCGCTGCATCAGCGGCCCGGCTCCCTTTCCAGGTCGCGCCGCACGATCGCTGCCGAGTACCCTTCCGGCAGCCGCACTTCCGCATACGCCTTGCCGTCGCGTATCACGCGCGGCACCTCGATCTCCTGTGTCCGTCGCCCGTTGCGATCGTAGACGTAGGCTTCGAACCGAGCGTCGTCGCCCCAGCCGAAGAGCCCGCTGCGGTTGGTCAGGATGCGCTCCACGCCGATGACATAGCCGGCGTGCAGCTCCACCGGCGTGAAGGGGAACATGTGCTCGGTCAGCGTCGGATAGGTGGGAATGATCTGGTGCCCGTACCAGGCGTACAGGCAGCCGTGATCCAGCATCCTGCACATGCCCTGGTACGCATCGAGAAAGGTCCTCTCGGTCAGATGGTCCCCGAGCCCGATAGGGCTGTGCAGCAGCATCTTTCCGCAGTAACTGATGCTGCCGGTTTCGACGAACGCCGGGTACCTCAGTTCGAGCATGGTCCGTGTGTGCGGGGCGCCGTTGGTAATGAGCGGTCCATGGGCCATGATGCGTTCCGCGATCGCCTTGCGCCAGGGCAGACTCAGCAGCGCGATCGAGCTGCGCAACTGGCGGATGTGCATGGTGCGCGGATCGATATCCGCGGAGCAGCCGTCCCATGCCGCGGGGTTGTAGGTGTAGTTCACCCGCGAGATCTGATGCTCGTCCCAGAAAACGCCGTCCGCGCCGATCTCGTCGAGAATGATGTCCACGTTGCGCCCGGTGACGCGCCCGAATTCATTGCTGAGCGTGGGCACATAGAGCTGGTCGCGGGTGTGCTGTCCGCCATAGTTCACATGGTTGCCGGCCGCGTCCAGAATGCGGTCATCGGCAAAGGCCTCGTCGTCGGCCCCATGGAAGTTGTCGACGAAGCAGTGGTAGTAGACGCCCGTCTTCACGTCACCGTCGGGGAAGAGTCCCCGGATGCGTTTCTGGAAGTCGATGTAGGGTTTGCGGGTTACGGCCGCGAAAGCCCGGGCGTAGGCGTACGCGCCGTGATAGCGTGAGGCCTCGTTGGACTGCACGACGAAGTTGGCGCTCTTGAATCTGACGAAGTCGCGGAGGCGCTGGTCGGTCCAGTCGTAGATCGGCTCCTGATGAAAGGCGAAGGTGAACATGGGCTCCAGCCGGAAGTTCACTCCCATCATGCGCCGGGCGGCATTGACGAAGGCCCAGTGATCGGGTTCCGCTGTGGGCAGAATCGCCCACTCGGCGATGTAGGCGGCGCCGGGCTTGAGCACGAAGCCCCGATCCGCGATGTAGACCTCGCCGTCAGTTGCGCCGGTGGTGATGTGCACGCGGAACGCATCATTCAGCGCGATCATGCCGACGCCTGACTTCGCCGTGACTGCAAAGGCCGACGGATTCTCGGGCAGGGATCGCTCGCCTTCGCCTGAGGGCAAGGCGATACCGGCAAGCCACGCAGCTTTGAACGGGTCACCAAGCGGGCAGCGATGCTCCTGCATGATGGGCACGTTCTCGCCGGTGAGGTTCTTGAAGGTGTCCCGCACCTCGATCCATTCGCCACGCGGTGTCACCTCGCGCATGTGCTTGTAGAACCTGTTACCGCCCGTATGCCAGCGCCCATCTGGTGCGGAGAAGCGACTGGCCACTTTGAACGTCTCGTCGCCGACCTGGAAGGAGATCATTGCCCTTTCTGACTCAGGTTCCGTAAACGCTGGCGGGAAACAGGTGCGAGCTTCATGGATCGGCAGCGGGCCGGTCGGCGCAGGGGCGTAGGACTTTGGGGCAGGGGGTGTGCGGTAGCGCAGCTCGACGCCGCCCGCCACGGCTGTGCGGCCGATGTCAGGCATCGCTTCGGCATCATTGTGAAAGACCAGGCGGTTCTTTCCGGCGCGCAGTCCGTCCAGACGGAACTCGAACTCGCAGGCCTTCACTCCATCGATCAGTCGGTACTGAGGATGGGCCTCGACGGCATCAAAACCACTGGCGTACCAGAGCATGATCCGTCCGTCGGGAGTCACGTACAGATCGTGATCGCCGCGCATCATCGTGCCGTCGGGCGGGCGGTTGCTGAGCGCGTCCCCTTGGACCCGTGTACCGTTCAGATCCACAGTCATGGCATTGGAGACGAATCCGCGAACGCTGTCGCAGTCGATGCGGGCACGAAAGAACAGATAGGGCCTTTTTTCGGGCGAGACCGGCTCGGCTTTGAAGCTGATCTCGTGCTTGCTGCCCGGCTCAATCGTGAAGGTATCGGCAAGAGACATCCCGCGCGGCCGGGGCTCTCCCTTGCCGTTGCCGTCGCCGAACACCGCCGGACCGAGCATGTGCCGCCCGTAATGCCACGGTTTGGTGCCGGGGGTCATCCAGCTCTCCTGGATCACTTCCACACCATCCGCGTCGGAGACCGCGACGGTGAAGTTCGCATCGTCACCTTGAGCGATCTGCCGGCCGCCCAGAATGTTGAATGGGATGCGGGCTTCGACGATGTAGCCGCGGCTCGTCCGCCGGGAGGCGATGTCGCAGGCACCGCGAACATCCAGCCCTTCCGGGGCGAAGGAAACCACCTCAGCGGCCCCGGCTTCGCCCGGCGAGACCCGGCCGATGTTGCCGGGGCTCAAGCCGATGTGATACTGGCCTTCGCCGAGGGCGTTTCGAGCGGGCTCAGTGTTGGGGGCGAAATCGAGGAACAGGTTGACGTGATCGCCGCGGAACACGGATTGGTCCGAGTACGGTTGGGCCACGGCATCATCGATGACCTCGGCGCCGATGAGGATGGCGTCGCCGCGCCAGGCCAGGCGGACCGTCGCCTGCAGGTCGTCCGGACCGCGCCAGAGCTCCCGTCCAAGGGTCACGTGTTCGGCGGTGCTCAATCGGATCGCGTTGGGAACCGCGGCCCAGTCGTCGAGTTCGCCGTCGATCTGGATCAGCGGGTCCACGTCGAACGGTATGACGTACCAGGACTGCGCCTCGTCCGCCGGACCTTCCGCTGTCACAGCGGCCTGCATCGCCGGCGTAGCGAGCGCCGCGAGGAGCAACCACCTGCCGGTAAGCATCAGTGTGCGGACAAGGCCTTCCATCAATCGCTCACCTCGAAGTCTTCCAGGGCTTCATGTAATCAATGAACGCCCTCGCGTAGCGGTCGAGAACAGCCTGCTCGCCGCCCTCGCGAACCGGGGAACACATCTCGTAGGACACCCAGCCGTCGAACCCGCACTCGCGCAGCGCGTTGAAGAACGAGGCGTAAGGCAGCTCACCACTGCCCATCGGCACGGCCAGCACGAATGGTGGCGACTGTTCCCAGTAGTTGATCAGATCCGGGCGGTAGCGCGATCGCGGGAGGGTGATGTAATCGGCCACGGTGGTGAATTGCATCCTGGGGGCGACCTGGCACACACCGGCGGCGGGATCCTCTCCGCGTAAATATGCCGACCAGCAGTCGAACATCGGAATGACGTTCTCGCGGCCTACCTGGCCGATCAGCTCCAGCAGTGTCTTCGTGGCCACGCCGATGTCGTGGTGGTTCTGAATTCCTATCGTAACGCCGTGTTCCCTGGCCCGATCGGCACACTCGCGAATGCCCGTCACCGTACGCTGCCATTGCTGGGCGAAGGGAACGTCGTCGCGTTCGTACGATGAGAAAACGCGGATCAACCGGGTGCCGAGGGCGCGGGCCCGGACGGCGAGTGCCTCAATGTAGGCAATCTGCATTTCGAGGAAGGGCACTTCCGCGGCGTTCATTCCTCCCGTGAAGTCGGTGTAGGCGGCGACGGCGGAGACTTCGATGCCGCACTGGCGGGCCCGCTCGCCGAGCCTTGAGCAATCCTCCACGGAACAATCCAGCGGCGAGAGGTGAGGGCGCTTGCCCATGATTTCCACGCCGTCGAATCCAAGACCTGCAACTCGTTGGATGCACTCTTCCAGGCTGGATCGGGCCTGGCCCCAGAAACCGGCGAAGGACACGGTGAACAGCGATATCTTCATCAGCAGTGCTCCTCGTCCCGCCTCGCCTGCCGCGGCGAGCTAGTCTGCGGCCAGCGGACCGACCGCGGCAAAGCGCATGGGAGAATAGTGCGTTTCAAGCAGAGCCCGGTCGCCGGTGCGCCTCATCACCCGCCAGATCTCGGTCATCATGCCGAGAACGCGGTCCTGGTACTCGGGTCGCGATGCCAGATTCGCCAGCTCATGCGGATCTTCATCAAGGTTGTACAACTCATCCTCATCGAACCCGTTGAACACGAACTTCCATGGGCCTTGCCAGAGGATTCGCTGAGTCAGCAGATAGCGCGTCCCGTGGGACTCCGCGTAGCCCTGGTTGAACTGCCGCTCCTGGCCGGCGGGGTCGCCCAGCACCGGAGCGAACGACCGCGAATCAGGGACTTGTATGGGTTCGGCGCCGGCGAGTTCGAGAAGTGTCGGCCCCAAGTCGTGGAAACCGACCAGGGCGCTGGTTTCCTTACCGCTGGCGATGCCGGGACCAGCCATGATGAGCGGAATGTTGTAGATTTCTTCGAAGGCGCCGAAGTTGTGGGCGTCAAATCCATGCCCGCCCATGTAACGTCCATGATCACTGACCACGACGACAACCGTGTTATCGAGTTGACCGGCTGACGCGATCTGCTGAACGAGGCGGCCGAACTGTTCATCCAGTTCGGTGATCAACGCGTAGTACACCGTGCGCAGCTCACGCCACGCGCGCTCGGTCATGTCCTGATAGACACGTTGCACGCGCCGATAGATGGCTGGCCTGCCAGCCAGATCATCCTTCAAGTTCCCGGGCAGGGGCGTCTTATCGACGTCGTACGCCGCCACCATGCCGCGTCCAGCGACCAGCGGCGTGTTGGGTTCGGAGAAACTGACGCAGCAGGCCCAGGGTTCCGCCCGTCCCAGCGCTTGCGAGAGGAACTCCTGGGCCATGGAAGTGATGATGCCGATGGGGCGACGTTCAGGAGGGACATCGGTGACCCCATAGTGGAGCACCCGGCGATACCCTGGCGGACCTTCCTTGTACCTCAGCAGTCCATCATCAGCGATGAGTTGCCCTTCGCCTTCCGCCGGACCCTGCCCCAGGGCACGGTAGGAGGAGCGCAAATCGGTGCCATCGATCTGCCAGCCGAAGTCCTCGACTTTGCCGGTCCGCTCAATGTGCCACTTGCCGAAGTATCCGGTGCGATATCCCGAGCCGGAGAGATTCTGGGCCCAGTGTCGGTGCCCGGTCCGCAGTACGCTCTGGTCATCATCGACGCAATGCTCGACCTGAAGCACACCGTGATTATGCGGCAGCAGACCAGTCATCAGGCTGGCGCGCGACGGCGAGCACGTGGGCAGGGGGCAGTGGGCCCGCCGAAAGCGCAAACCTCGGCTCGCCAACCGGTCGAAATGCGGCGTGCGGCAGGGATGGCCGGGCAGCAGCGGCTCGGCCTGCATGCCGTCGGGGAGGAACATGAGGATGTTCGGTCGGCTCACGCTGGACCTCGGGGACCTGGATTTCACTCCGCCGCTGCTGATGAGGGCTCATGACCAAGTGCGACGGGCAGACCGGTCGTCTCTGTACTCGATCTGTATCAATCAGCTGAGTGACTATGCAAGTGTACCCCTGGGCGGTCCCCCTGTAAAGGGCAAAAGCGCTGCCACATGGCCCATTTCCGGCCGATCTGGTCGCACGAGAGGCCAGTCGACCTGGTGAGGCGACCCAGGCTGTGGACAGAAAAACAAAAAACAGGGCGAAAAAGCTTTACAATCTGGTTCAATCACGGTACGATCGGCTTGGTACAGTTCAAGAAACCCATTGTTCCTCACTCAGGCCGCAGCAGGCGACTATGAATAACGGGAATCGTTCCGACATTCTGGCCGAGAAACTGCGACAGCAGATCCTGCATGGCCGCTGGCCTGTCGGCGCCCCTCTGCCGAGCACGCGGCAACTCGCCCGGGAGCACAATGTCAGCCCCAACACAGTTCACGGCGTCCTGCGCGAACTCTCCGCGCAGGGGCTTGTAGAACTCCAGCCCCGTCGGGGGCGGTTCGTTCTTTCCACCAGCCTGCCGGAAGGCTCCACTGCGGGGCGGACGGTCAGCCAGGTCGGGATCGTGCGTCCGGTTCGGTCGCTCGACGATGCCGAGAAGCACGACCTCTGGTCCACGCACATTGTTGAGGCGCTGGAAGACGTTTTCATCTCCGACGAACTCCGTTTGACACTCCTCAGCTATGTTCCCACGGATTCGACCTGGCCGGAGCGGGTTCTCGAGCAGATCGACCAGATTGGAGCGGACCTCGCCGGCCTGATCTGCTTCATGGCTCCCGGCGTGGAGCCGCTGCTGGCCAAGCTGACCTCGCGCAATGTGCCCTGGGTGACCATCAATCGTCCCGA
The DNA here is from genome assembly GCA_964455315.1 of uncultured Planctomycetales bacterium. GTDB lineage: Bacteria > Planctomycetota > Phycisphaerae > UBA1845 > PWPN01 > CAYVVX01. The sequence continues at coordinate 13,889 of CAYVVX010000046.1, forward strand.
CGCCAGCAGCACCACCAATTTCGTCACCGCCGACAACCTGGCCGGCGGACGCGCGGTGGGCGGGCTGTTCGCCGACCTGGGATTCCGCCGGGTGCTTCTGATCGGCAATCGCGAACCGGTTTTCAGTTCCGGATTTGAGAAGATCACCGGTGCCATTCAGGCCTACGTCACCCGCGGGCTTCCGCTGGGTGGAATCGACGTGGTCGGAGAAGCCGTATCATCGCAGCAGACGGGCTATGAGATCGTATCGTCATATCTGGCCGATCATCCTCCGCCTCAAGGCATCTTCTGCATCGGAGACTTGCTTGCACTCGGGGCAATGAGCGCTTGTCTGGATGCCGGTCTGTCCGTACCAGATGACGTCAGCATCGTGGGCAGCACGGGAACGGCCATCGGAGCCTACACCCGTCCGCCCCTCACGACGCACGCCCAACCCATGGCCGAGATGGGGCGTCGTGCCGGACTCATGCTGTTGCGCATGGTTCGCGAAGGCATACATCAGCTCCCTGGCGAACGGATCCAGGGCAGGTTGATTCTGCGCCAGTCTTTGAAGCCACTGCCGCCTGAACTACTTGAGCAAGTGACTGGCTGACTGAGTTCACATCGTGTCTTATGAGGCTGTGCGCCGGAATCCAGTGGGCCGGCGGGCTGTTTCCTGTCGTGCCTGCGCCGGGCGAACACAGCCTCTGATTTGACAAGGACGGGAGAGCATGCGAAACGGGAACGCTAGCGCCATGTTGCGCGTCATGGTAATGGGTTTGATGTCGGCGGTCTCTGCGGTCCACGCGGCCAGTGATAACTTCGACGCGTACACCGCCGGGTCATCGTTGATCAACCAGGGCAACGGACAGGTTTCGTACCTCGACGGA
>CAYVVX010000047.1:0-13965 GCA_964455315.1 uncultured Planctomycetales bacterium
TCGTGCCGAGCCCCTCGGTGGTGAAGGGGCAGGTCCCGGTGATGACACGCTGCTCGTCGACCAGACGGCAGTGATTCGAGTCGTCGACTATGCCGATCCTTCCGTTACGCTTGAGATTCGCGCAGTGCCAGACGCTCCGCCGAGGACGATCACCCTCGATTCGGAATGGTCGAACATCGTGGGGGCCCTTGAAGGCAGGTATCGCGGGATCTTCGTCAACGACAAGTGTCAACCTTCCCGGCGCGCAGGGATCGAGTTTCGCGACACAGCGAAAGTCGACCTCCGTCGGCACAGTCTAAAAGGAGTACCGATTCGCGGTGCGAGCCCGATGGGTCGAGACCAGTAGCCCGACGGTGCTCAGTAACCGCGCAATGCAATGGAGTGGCCGGGCGCAGTGTTCTGTATTCGCCGCGGAGCGGCGAGATCCCAAAGAGCCGCGGGTCTTCAGCCCGCGCGGGGGCCGCGGATGCGACGCCCGATCTTTCGCGCGTGACTATTCCGGCTTCAGCCCGCGAGGGGATCGACCGGTTGCACCGCTCCGGATGGTCAGGCCCGTACATGCGGCGCGCGGAACAGGCGGTGGCAGAAGGGGACAGGCACCTGTGCGAACTGCTGAACGCAGAGGCTGGCAGTGATGTCCATAAGCTCGGAGAGTCGGTACGCCGAGCGGCCGCACGCCATGAGAAGCAGCTTCAACTCAAACCCGTCGTGCCCGCGGCGCCCATCCTGAAACCATGAGCGCCTGTTCAAGCTGTCCGATCCCCCTTGAATTTCGTCTATCGGCAAAGTGGCGCTTAACAGCTGCGACGACCGCGCTTGAGAAGAACCGCCCCAAATCCCAGCGCGAACACCAGCCCCGTGGCAGGCTCGGGCACCTCGATCAGCTTCAGCCCGTTGACGTACCACCGCCTGTCGCCCAGCGGGCCGGCGCCGATGGTCAGCACCATGTCCCCGTCAGCCCCGGACTGAATATCGCTGAACCGGGCGACGTATCCGGCCGCGTTATTCCCGGTGTTGTACTCAACCCAGTTGGCACCCACGTTCGGAATCCCCACCGAGCTGCTGTTCACAAACGCGTCCACGTCCAGGATCGAAAACCGCGCGGTGCGATTGGCGTAGCTCGCACTGGTCCCGCCGGCCCGGTCCGACGCCACCACCACGGTGTACCGCTTCGCCGGGTTGAGACCGGTGAACGTCGCCGTGAGCAGGCTGGCCGCCGTTTCCGTGTTGTGCCGGACGTATCCGTTGTTGTTGAGGATGGTGCCGAACTCGGTCAGGATATCCCCGGCCGAGTAGTCGGTCACGCTGAAGCTGTCATCGCGGGTCGCGTCCACGGCGCTCAACGAGAGGGTCACGGAGGTGGGTGTGCCGGTCGTGTAGTCAACCAGTGCTCCGGAATCGTTGATCGAGAGATTGGTCACGTTCCCGGCGCTCGAACCGGCGCCGGCACCGCTCAGGTCGTTGTAAGCCACGAACTGCCCGCGAGCCGCCATCGGCCACAGGGCCGCACCCAGCATGAACACCAGACAGCCCCGCCCGAATCCGCGCATCGTAGAACAGCCCATCGTCGTCCTCCTCTCCCCTGAGTTCATCCGGTTTGGCCCACACACCAATGCTGAGGGTGCGGGAGCCTACTCAAAAGCGCATCACGCCGTGCAAACTGACACGATGAAGGATGTGTTAACGAATTGTAAAGGCAGTGGCAGTAAGCGGCAAGAGAAATCTTGGAGCACCGAAGCATTTTCAGGGCGTCTGCCCAGGGTCGGTGAAGCCGGTGATTACGGCAACGCTTTACCGCACCGATGGCCTAAAACGGCGCCGGCTCCTCAGCCCCCCCACCGAAACCCCCGCCCCCATACCCGCCGTCGCGGGCAAAGCCCGGCCCATCCGCGTTGTAGTCGCCCGCCCCCGCCGGCACGTAAGCCGGCTCCCCGCCGCCGAACAGGTTCGAGAACCGCGTCATCCGCTGGTCGAAATGCAGCTTGACCACGCCGGTCGGCCCGTTCCGCTGCTTGTCGATGATCTCCTCGGCCACCCCGCGCAGCTCCTCCGGGCAACTGTCCTTCTTGTAGTACTCCTCCCGGTGCAGGAGCATGACCACGTCGGCATCCTGCTCGATCGAGCCTGACTCGCGCAGGTCGCTCATCCGCGGGCGGTTGTCGCTGCGGCCTTCCGGATTGCGGTTGAGCTGGGCCAGCACCACCACCGGGATGTTCAGCTCCCTGGCCAGGGCCTTGAGCCCGCGGCTGATGTCGGTCACTTCCTGCTGGCGGCTCTCGCTGCGCCCCGGCGAGTGCATCAACTGCAGGTAGTCGACGAAGATGGCTTCCACCTTCTGGCGCATGCACAGCCGGCGGGCCTTGGCCCGCACCTCCAGCACGCTCATCCCCGGGGTGTCGTCGATGAACAGCGGCACTTCCTGCAACTCGCCGCAGACCGTCGCCAGGTGCTGGATCTCCGCGTCCGAGAGCATCCCCCGCCGCAGTTTGTGCGAGTCCATCCGTCCGCGGGCACACAGGATGCGCTGTACCACCGACTGCTTGCTCATCTCCATCGAGAAGAACGCCGCCGGGCGATGGCACTCCGCGGCCACATGCTCGGCCACGGACAGCCCGAACGCCGTCTTGCCCATGCTCGGCCTGGCCGCGACGATGATCATCTCGCCGTTCTGCATCCCGCTGAGCATGTCGTCGAGTTCAGTGAATCCCGTAGGCACGCCGGTGATGTAATGCCCGTCGTGGGATTCGATCTGCTTGAAGATGATCTCCAGGTATTCGCGGATGTGCTCGACCTGCTCGGTGATCCGCTGGTCGGTCACCTTGAACAGCAGGTGCTCGGCCCGGTCGAGGATCTCGCGGGCCTCCTCGTTGTGGGCGAACGCCGAATCGGTGATGCGGGCCCCCACGTCGATCAGGTCGCGGAGGATGGCCTTGTCGCGGACCACCCGGGCGTAGTACTCGGCGTTGAGATGCGAGGGGACCGACTCGGCGAGCTGAACGATGTAGTCGACGCCGCCCACGGCTTCCAGCACGCTGTGGCGCTCGAGCTCGTGGCGCACGGTGACCAGGTCAACCGGCTCGTTGCGGTCATAGAGATCCACGAGGATCTCGAAGATGCGACGGTGATCGGGGCGGTAGAACCGTCCCGCCTCCTCGCGGTGGATCAGCGGCAGGATGTCGCCGATGGCGTCGCGGCTGAGCATCATGGCGCCCAGCAGGCTCATCTCCGCCTCGATGTCATGAGGCGGGATGCGCTCCGACGGGCCGCCGGAACCGGAGCCTCTAGAGATCGGTACTGAGCGCGTCGACACCGGCTCCGTAGCCATAACGATCCGCCTCCCTGCGTTCGGCCTTCTGCTCGGGCGCCTCCGTGGCCTTCTGCTCTTCTTCCAGCTCGCCGCTGCCCGCTTCGCGCACCACCCAGACCTTCACGTCCACCTGCAGATCGTCCGCGAACACCACCGGCACCGTGATCGTGTCCAGTTGCCGGATGGGGGTGTGCAGATGCACCTGCTTCGGCTCCACGCTGTGCCCCTCGTCACGCAGCGCCGCTGCGATCTCCCGCGGGCCCACCGAACCGTACAGGTGCCCCTCGACGTTGCACGCCGCCGAGATGGTCACCTCCACGTCGCGCATCTTGGCCACCTGCTCCTCGATCTGCGCCCGGCGGAGACGACGCTCCTCCAGCGCGATCCGCTTGTCTTCCTCGATGGCCTTCATGTTGGCCTTGGTCGGCTCAACCCCCAGATGCTGCGGAATCAGGTAGTTCCGGGCATAGCCTTCTTTGACCTCAACCACATCACCGGCCAGGCCGACCTTCTGAATGTCCCGGCGGAGAAGAATCTTCATCGCACGTACCTCGTCACTGTCGAAGGAAAGTCTATCACGCCCCGCGGCCGGAGGCATCGGCCCGCCGCTGTCCAGGCACATTTCACACGTTGGCAACCCGCGGGCCCGTCCACCGGGTCCGCTCAAGCTTCATCCTACCATGAACTTGTCGACACACCGTCCGCAACCATGCGGCCGGCGCCGAAAGTCCGCTTTTTATCCGCGACCGGCCAGCGCACATCACCACCGGTCGACTCAGAACGGAATGTCCGCCCCTTCCGGAGGCGGGCCGTCGTCGTACGCCGGCGGCGGTGCATCGTCGTCGTGACCGCCCGAGGCCTGGTGCCGGGGCGGCGCGCTGCGATATCCGCCGCCACCGCCTCCGCCACCACTACCTCCTCCGCCACCACTACCACCTCCGCCACCTCCGCCACCTCCGCCGCCGCCATCGCGGGAGCCGAGGAACGTGAAGGTCTGCAGCACAACATCAAGCTTGCTGCGGTTCTGCCCTTCCTTGTTGGTCCACTTCTGGTAGCGCAGGTGTCCTTCGATGAGGATCGAGCGACCCTTGGTCATGTACTGGTTAATGGTCTCGGCCTGGCGTCCGTAGGAGGTCACGTCCACGAAGCAGACCTCCTCCTTCATGTTGCCGTCCTGGGCACGCCACTTGCGGTTGATGGCCAGACCGAATTCACATACGGCTACGTTGCTGGGGGTATACGACAACTGCGGATCGCGCGTCATATTCCCGGCCAGGATCACCCGGTTGAAGTTGGCCACGGATTAGTCCTCCGAATCGCCGCCCGCCGCGGTCGCCGTGCGCCCTTCGCGGGACTCGCGCCCGGGCCCGCCCTCGCGCCGCTCACCACGATCACCGCTGCGGTCGCGGTCACCGCCGCGCCGTTCGCCGCCACGGCCACCGCCGCCACCACCGCCACCGAAGCCGCCGCCGCCCCAGCGGCTGCCGATGCGCTCGGCCTCCGCCGCGGAATGGTCGGCCGGGCGGGACGCGATCTCGCGGATCTCCTCGTCGGTCAGATGATCCGCATCCAGCACCAGGCAGCGGAGCACCGACTCAGAGAGCTGGGCGTCGCGCTCCAGCGGACCGATCTTCGTCGGCGACGCCTCGAAGAACACCAGGGCGTAGATGGCCCGCTTGCGGCCCCTGATCTCATACGCCAGCCGGCGCTCGTCCCAGCGGTGCATCTCCAGCACCCGGGCCTCGGCCCGCTCCATCAGACGGTTCAGTTCCACCTGAACCGCGTCCCAGTCCGCGGTCACCGCCGGGTCGAACAGGAACATGCCTTCGTATTTCTTCGCCAAGAGACCTACCTCCACATGACGCCGGGCCTGCACCGGTCGATCAACCGGACTTGGGGCCCTGTTCGCTGTTGAATCTGTTCATCGCCGCGTCGATCCCGTCGGTGATCCAGCAGGTCGCGGCGTCCGCGGCCCGGAACACGGCCGGGCCGATCATCTCCTCTTCTTCGGGCGAGAACCGGCCGAGCACATGCCCGACCATGCCCTTGCCCGCTACCCACTCAATGCCCAGTCGCAGCCGGGCATATTCATCCGTCCCCACGCTGCCGCTCACGCTGATGAGCCCGTTGTGCCCGCCCGGCGATCCCCGGGCCCGCACCCGCAGCCGACCCAGCGGCAAGGCCAGGTCGTCCACGATCACCAGCAACTCCGCCGGCTCGAGCTTGTGAAAGCTCATCGCCTCCCGCACCGACCGGCCGCTGAGGTTCATGTACGTCTGCGGCTTCAGCAGCAGAACCTTCTCGCCGCCGATGCGGGCATCCGCCGGCAGCCCGCTGAACCGCTGCCCGGCGAAGCTCACACCGGCCCGCTCCGCCAGCACGTCCACCACCCGGAAGCCCACGTTGTGGCGCGTGTCCCGATACTCCCGCCCGGGATTCCCCAGGCCGACGATCAGCTTCATCGCGTACCACGTGCCTCCCATGCCGACGGGGGTCAGTCCTTCTCCGCTTCTTCCTCCTCTTCCTTCTCGCGGCGCCCGATGATCTCCGGCTGGACCGCGGCTTCCTCGTCCGCGGCGGCGGCCACTTCCTCGACCGCGGCGGCCTTGACGTGCACCGAGCAGACGATCAGGTCGCCGTCCAGCGCCGCGGTCATGTTCGCCGGCATCGCAATGTCCCGCACGTGCAGGCTGTCACCGAGATTCAGGTGGCTCACGTTCACCCGGATCGAATCCGGGATTTCCGTCACCAGGCACTCGATTTCCAGGTCCAGCAGCACCGGATCAAGCAGGCCGCCCGCGGCCACGCCGGCCGGGGTGCCGCGGAATTCCAGCGGCACCGACACGGTCACCCGCTCGTTGAGATCCACGCGGGTAAAATCGACGTGCATGACCGAGATGCCCAGATGATCGAACTGGACGTCCTTGATCAGCACATGGTGCTCCGCACCGCCGACATCCAGCGCCACCAGGTGGGAACCCTGCTGCAGCAGGTTGCTCAGGTCGCGCCCGTTCACCGAGAGCTGCTCAGGGGTCTCACCGTGACCGTAAACGATCGCCGGAAGCTGACCCGACTTGCGCAGACGCCGGGCCACCCGGGTTCCACGGCCTTCTCGCTTCTCCGCTTTGAGACTCGCTATCTGCATGACCTTTCATTTCTCCTAATGCACCGCGATGATCATCCTCGCCGCGGGTGACCATGTCACTCAATCTTCGTATCCGCCGTTGTGAAACAGCGCACTGACCGACTGGTTCAGGTGAATCCGGCGGATGGCTTCGCCCAGCAGCGGCGCCACCGAGAGAATCTTCAACTGGGGAAACCGATCCCGCACCGTCGCGGGCAGTTGAATCGAGTTGGTGATGACGATCTGGTCGATCTTCGCCGCTTCCAGCCGGTCGGCCGCCGGCCCGGCGATGACCCCGTGCGTCGCGGCCAGCAGGAACCTGTGGGCGCCGTTCTCGCGGAGCATGCGGATGGCCTCCGTCGCCGTGCCCGCCGTGGTGATCATATCGTCGAAGATCAGCACCATCTTGTCGCGCACATCGCCGACCACGCGCAGCGCCGTGGTCGAATCGGCATTCACCCGCCGTTTGTCGATGATGGCCATGTCGAAGCCCAGCCGGTCGGCGTAGGCGTTGGCCTTCTTCACGTTGCCCACGTCCGGCGACACCACCACGCAGTTCTCCAGCCCCAGCCCCTCGACATACCGGGAGATCACCGGCACGGCGGTCAGATGATCCACCGGGATGTCGAAGAAACCCTGGATCTGGTCCGCGTGCAGATCCATCGCCAGCACGCGATGGGCCCCCGCCTGGCTGATCAGGTTGGCCACCAGCTTGGCGGTGATCGGCGTGCGCCCCGCCGCCTTGCGATCCTGCCGGGCGTATCCGAAGTACGGCATCACCGCGGTGATCCGCCGCGCCGACGCCCGCCGCAGGCAGTCGATGAAGATCAGCAGCTCCATCAGGTTTTCGTTCACCGGCGGGCAGGTCGACTGCACGATGAAGCAGTCCCGGCCGCGCACGTCGTCGTCCAGCCGGGCGATGATCTCGCCGTCGGGAAACCGCTCCAGGTGGGTCCGGCCCATGCGGATGCCCAGCGATTCGGCGATGGCCTTGACCAGCGGCTGATTGCTCGATCCGCCGAACACGCGAAGCCCCGCGTCGGTCATGGCGGTGGCGAACTCGGGCTGCACGTCACTCATGCCGATGCCTCCCTTCCGTCGCCGTCCGCCGACACCACCACCGAGCCGTGGGCGATCTGCGCGTTCGACTCCACCGCCAGCGGCGCCACCAGGATGGAGCCGTTGCCGATGTACGTGTCGCTGCCCACCACCGAGTGCTGGATCTGCCGGCCGTCGAAGTTCGCGAACAGCGTCCCGGCGCCGACATTGACTCGCTCGCCGATCTCCGCGTCCCCGATGTAACTCAGGTGCCGGGCCCGCGTCCCCGCCCCCAGCTTCGTATTCTTGATCTCGGTGAACACGCCCACCACCACGTCCTCGGCGAGTTCAGTCCCGTCGCGCAGGTACGCGAACGGGCCCACGCTGCAGCGCTTGCCGATGGTCACCCGCCCGTGGATATAGCTGAACGGATAGATGACCGTGTCCTGGCCGATCCGGGCCCGCACGTCGATCCAGGTGTTGGGCGGATCCACGATGGTCACGCCCTGTTTCATCAGCTCCCGCTGGATGCGGTTCTGCATGATCCGCCCCACCTCGGCCAGCTCCTGGCGGCTGTTGATGCCCATGGCATCCTCGGCCTGCACCGCGGTGATGGCCACCGCCCGGTGCCCGGCCTTGACCAGGATCTTCAGCGCGTCGGTGATGTAGTATTCGCCCTTCACGTTGTCCGGGCGAAGATTCTCCAGCGCGTCGAACATCATCCGGCTGTCGAAGCAGTAATAGCTGGGGTTGACTTCGGTGATCCGCTTCTGCTCGTCGGTGCAGTCGCTGTGCTCGATGATGCCTTCAAGATTGCCGTATTCGTCGCGGATGATCCGCCCGTAGCCGGCCGGGTTCTCCAGCACCGCCGTCGCCAGCGTGACTGCGGAGCGCTCCTTCTCGTGACGCCCGATCAGCAGCGACAGCGTCTCATGCCGCACCAGCGGCATGTCCCCGGCGATGACCAGCAGGTTGCCCTCGAAGCCCTTGAGCGCCTCCCGGCAGCACATGGCCGCGTGACCCGTGCCCTTCTGCTCAGCCTGCTCCACCCAGATCAGGTCCGGCTGATCGGCGAACGCGCTGATCACGTCATCCTTGCGGTAGCCCACCACGCAGATGATCCGCTCGATCCCCGCGGCCCGGCAGGCATCCACCACGTACGCCAGCATCGGCCGGCCGCACACTTCGTGCAGCACCTTGGGCATGTCCGTGACCATGCGCGTGGAACGACCCGCTGCCAGAATGATCGCCGCGGTCGGCCTGTTCATGAAAACATCCTCAACATCCCGCTGCGGACCACCCACTCGCCAACCAGGCGCACCGCCCGGCGGGCGCGAACCGCCGCCCGACGCCCTGTGGCGAAGCCTGGAGCGTCCACTACCCGGCCTGGACTCGAACCAGGAATGCCAGGACCAAAACCTGGTGTGTTACCAATTACACCACCGGGTATGCGCTCGGTCCCATCAGGCCCGGGCCGACGGACATATCATGCAATTGCGACGGATGCCTGAAACAGGCGGATCGGCCGCAGCTCATTCCGCCACGCGCGAGGCCTGAGCCTCCCGCTGCGAGCGGAAGCCCATTCTCCTCATGGGAGACGCCCCTTGGGGCATGGCGACCCGGTCTTAGCTGAACCGGATGCACCACCATAGCGATCCCGCGGATGGGCGTCAACCGGACCCCGAGCAGCCCCTGGAGGATCCGGAGACCCATCACCACTACCGGCCGAACCGCCCCAAAAAAGTCATCTTCGAGGCCGGCACCCGGGTTATAGGAAGCCCGGGCACGCCCAACCCAAGCGAGAACCCGATCCGACCGATAATTCCACTCAGGCCGCGCCTGCGGCGGCAACCCCGGCCAAGCGAGGATTCCAACCGTGACCAGCACCAGCCAGGATCAGCCCACGCCCCGGCGACAGCCCCCGGCGGCGCTCCGCCTGCTGCTGGCCATGCTCCTGGTCGCCATCTTCACCATCTCCCTGAGCCGCGAGATCTTCGCACCCCACGGCAACGACCACGCCAACCTCCAGTTCTTCACCGACCGCATCATGGCCGGCCAGCGCATGTACGCCGATCTCCTCGAACACAACGGCCCGGGCATCATCGCCATCCACTACGCCGCCACCCGGCTCTTCGGGCGGGAACCGATGGACCTGCGCCTGTTCGACGCCTGCTGGCAGGCGGTCACGCTGCTGGCCCTCATCACCCTCGTCGGCCGTGACCGCGGGCGATGGGCCACGGGACTGCTGGCCGCGATTCTCTACGCCCTGGCATTCTACGGCTACGGACACACCAACACCGCCGAGCGCGAGGGCTTCGCCGTGCTGCTGCTCCTGCTGGCAGCGCACGCCCTGCTTCCCGGACACGACGCGCACAATAACTGCCGGGCACCGGGACGCTGGACCTCAGCGCTGGGCCCCGGCCTCGCCGGCATCCTCGGCCTCATGGTCTTCGCCATCAAGCCGCCGCTGGGCCTCTGCTTCGGCGCCTTGTGGTGCTACGAACTGCTCAAGGCCTGGCGCGACCGCCGCGACGGCATTCGCGCAGGGGCGCGGCTTGCCTCGCTGACCGTCGGATTCTGCGCCGCCGCGGCGACCTCCATCCTGATCCTGCGCCGCCTCGACTGGTGGGATGCCTACGTCCCGGTGCTGACCGGCCGGGTCTTCCCCCACGGCTACATCCAGGGGCCGTGGAAGATCCGCCTGCTGCTTCCGTTCCTGGCCACGGCCATCGCGGGCAGCGCGGTGGTCCTGGCGATCCTGGCCCGCCGTCGCGGGCGAACCCTGACCCGGCACAACCTCGCGCCGCTGGCGCACCACCTCCTCGTGGTCGCGATCCTGGCCGGCGCCATGCTCACCGTGTCGCTGTGGACGGGCTGGGATCTGCTCGCCCTGCGCATCGTCGGCCTGGCCCTGCCGGCGCTGGTCGCGGTCGCCGCCCGACCCTGGCACCGCCGCTCGGAAACCTGGCGAATCAGCCTGCTCCTGGGAAGTGCCGCGCTGGCCGCGCTGTTCCTCCAGGGCCGCTTCACGCCCTACCGCTTCGCCCCGTTCATGGCCTTCGCCGCGGTGCTCGCCGCCGGCGAAATCGCCGGCCGCCTGCGCCGCCTTCGCCTCGACGCCCGCACGCCCGCCATCTGGACCGCGGCCTGCATTGCCGGCATGTTCCACCTGGCCTCGGTCCACTGGTGGCAGCAGATGGTCATGTACTCAAGCAGCCCCTACGTGCTTGCGGGCACCACCCTGGAGGACCACTACGCCCGCCTGATCCGCGCCGGCCGGGTCAACGTCGACTACGCCGTCACCCGCGAGGTCGCCGGGATCGTGCGCGGCCGCACGCGCCCCGACGAGCCCATCGCCCTGCTCTTCTACGAGCCGCACCTGTCCTATCTCTGCCGGCGCCCGCCGGTCCACCGCCTCATCGAAACCGCCGACTTCCACCGCGCGCTGTTTCCGGAGTTCATGGAAGCCATCGAGCGCCGCCGACCCGGCGTGGTCATCGCCCGGCTGCGGCCCGGCCTGGGACCGCAACTGAGCCTCGCCGCCGCAAGCGATCGCACGCCGCTTGAAGCGCAGCTCTTCGACGACATCACCGCCCGGTTCGGCCCCTGCGGCGAAGTCATCCGCCGGTGCTACCGCGTCGCCGAGATCCACGGCGAACTCGCCATCCTCGAACCGATCGAACCATCGCCCGACCGCAACGCCGCCGAATTCGCCGCGTCCGAGGCCACCCCAGGCCACACCAGCGTCCGCTGACCCGCGCCTTTCAAGTCATCGTAGACCACCGCCGGCTCCTCCCCCCGTCAAACCGCCACACGCCCTCTCGCAACACCCCCTTTCTCACTTCTCACTTCTCCCCCACTCACGCCACCCACACCCGATCCGCGCAGTCCCGCGCCATCGCCAGCCGATACAGGTTGCTCGCCACCTCCTCCACCGGTCCTCCGGCCACCTCCACCAGCCGGTACAGCGCCGTCGCCCGCGCCGGCTCATCCAGCCCCCTGAACCGCGCCGCGTAACCGGCCACCTCGGCCTCGGCCAGCCGCCGGGCCCGCTCCCCGTCGATCCGCCCGTCGAGCCCCCGCCGATCCTCCCGCGCCAGCTCCAGCAGCAGCGCCGCCTGGGGATCTTCACGAAGCTGCATGCACACCGCCGCATGCAGCAGCCGCTCGTAGGACATCGCCCGCCCGCTGGACACCCCCGCGTCCCGCGCGATCTGCCGCAGCGACGTCCGCGCGCTCACCCGGTCGATCAGCAGCCGCTCGCGGGCAAAACGCTCCACGATCGCCATCGGATTCCGCCGCCGCCACTTCCGCGTCGCCATCTCCGCCAGCGCCCGACGCACCGCCCGCTCAAATCGATCCCGCAGCGCGTGACGCAGCGTCGTCCCTGCCGCCCAGCCCTCGCGCCCCGCCGTACCCTCCGGGTCCTCCGCCGCCGATTCATGCAGTTCGCACCCGTCCGGCCCCGCCGCCGGCTCGATAGAGTCCGTCAGCGACGCCATCACCACCGGCCGCGCCCGCGGCGAAGGCCTGCCCCCGGCCTCCTCCACGCACACCTTCACCGGCACGTCGATCAGCGAAAACCGCGTCCGCAGCGCCTCGTGCACCGCCCCGCGAATCCGCGGCAGCGCGAACGCCGCGAACACCCCGTCCGTCGCCGGGTTGAACCGCGCCGCCGCACGCAGCAGCGCCACGCAACCCTCCTGGAACAGATCGTCATACTCCCGGTCGCGACGCGGCCGGCGCGGCGTCGGCACCCGGTTCCGCAGGTGCATCCCCACCAGCCCGATATGCCGCATGGCCAGCTCCCTTTGCGACTCGGTCAGCGGAGCGATCGGCATCCGCACCCCCCGCCGCCGCTTGCGCTTCCGCCCCGCCGGCCGGGACCCGCCCCGCGCAACCACCCGCCCATCACATCCCGGCTCCACCACCCGCGTTCCCGCCGTCATCACCCACCTCCGGCCCGATCACCCCTGCCCGGACATCACCACAAACACCATGAGACACCCACCCTCGACATACCTAACATAACCCGAACTTGGCCGGCAGTCAAGAAGATTCCCGGAAAAGGCGCACATTTGTGGTCACATGGTCAGGGGACGATCACGAACGAGCCGAACTGGTGGAAATGGCGGTCGAAGGCGAACGCGGTCGAAATGCCCAGTCGCTCCATGAGCACGCGGCTGGTGCAGTCGGTGAAACTCCAGGCCTTGTCGTCAAACGCCTTGAACACCCGGTAGGCAGCGAGCAGATCCCCCTCGCTGACGACGACGATCTCGGCAAGTTCCCCGGCGAACAGCGCCTCCGCCCAGGCGATCGCGGCAGCCTGATAGCCCCGCTTGCGAAGCAGCGTCAAAGTCTCATCAATGACGAAATCGCTGGTCAGCAGCGGCGAGGAGTTGGCCTGAAGCCACGTGGTCGCACGGGCATGATTCACGTCCCCGGGAACCAGCGACGCATACCAGGCTCCACTGTCCACGAAGATCATTGCCCCGGCCTGCCCCCATAGAGGACCTCATCATGGTCCTCGCTCGTGCGGTCGCCGGCACCATCCGAGGGATTCATCGCGGCAATCTCGCCCAGCCGCCGCGCGACGGAGCCCGGATCACGGCGCACGGCATCACGGGGAACGATCACCTCGACGTGCGTACCCTCTCTGAGTTTGACGTCGTCGGTGGGCCGAAATACCCCGCCTTCGTAGAGCGCGTGAATGGTCATCGGAGGCTCCGAATTGCCTGATATCCACCTATCATAGCCGATCGCTGCCGGGTTCTGGCAACTTTCGCGGGCTTCCCCTCACACCCCCAGCCGGCTCACCGCGATCCCCCCGCCGAACACCACCCCCACGTCGCTCCCCGCCGCCGCCGCCCGCGCGTGATAGCGGTTCACATACACCAGCCGCTCGCTCCCCAGCGCGCTCACCACGTAGTCGTAATCCAGCGGCAGCGGATCGATGCTCACCGCCGCGACCTCCACCGCACCCGGCGCCTGCTCCCCCGCCAGGTGCGGCAGGTTCACGTTCCACAGGGGGGCATGCCGCGCCGCCGCCGCCGGCAGCGCCGCCCCGGCCACCGCCCGCCGCGTCTGCCCGACCAGGATTGAATCCATCGCGCCCCCGGCGAAAGCCCCGGTATCGTCCGCTCCCGCGCTCCCCCCAACCCTCTCCGCGCCCTCAACCCCGACCCTCCCATGGGCACCTTCCGGAAACAGCAGCCCCGCCAGCACCGCCCGCGCCCACCGCGCTCTCCGCCCCCAGTCCTCCCCCCCCCCCGGCCGCACCAGCTGCGACACCGCCACCGCCGGAATCCCGCAGATCACCGCCTCCCGCGCCGCCGCCACCGTCCCCGAGTAATACACATCCACCCCCAGGTTCCCCCCGCGATTGATCCCCGCGATCACCCAGTCATACCGCCGCCCGCCCGCCTTGAAACCGCCCCCCGGGGTGGCAACGGCGTCTCGCCGGTGATCCCGCGTGGCACCGGCTTCCAGCCGGTGG